>JBGTNF010000091.1:0-3572 GCA_041743205.1 Thermomicrobiales bacterium
GACATCGACCGATTCGGCCAGCCGGGCCAGTTCCTCGATCGATTCCGCGGCGTCCCAGGTTTGGCCCTGGCTTTCGACCGAGATGAGCAAGGCGAGTTCCGTTCGCCGGGCGGTGGGGGTGTAGGAGGTGTCCCGTTCGCCGCGTGGTTCCTTCGCCTCGGCTTCTTCTTCGTCTTCGGCGTCGAACACGTCGTCGGCGTCGAACACGTCGTCGACGCCATCCAGTTCATCGACGTCGTCAAGTTTGGAGAGGTCGGATTGATGACGGGTATCTATGGGTGATCCTTCCAAAGGACGATCCGGAGGCGATGGGACCCAGCGGAGCCGGATCGGACGTGCGTTGCGCACGCGGGAGGCGCCTCGGGATCGAGGGATGCATGTTCAATGCGGCAGGTTGGGGCGAGCCGCGTCATTCGCGAAAGCGTCACCCGGTAGGGGATATCCAGCGGGGCCCACCTTGTGTGCTCCCGCCGCTACGGGAACGCGGGGCCACGGGAGGACACAAGGCGCGCTTCGCTGCCTCCCCTACCCGAACGCAGGTGGACAAACTCCGTAGGGCCTGCCGACACCGTGCGTGAATCAATCGCATTACGCCGCCCGTTGTATCCAGAATCGTGGTATGCCCATTGTCCGGGTCCTCCATATAAACCGCCCGTCGCCTGCGAGCGGGTAAACACGATTGGTAACCGAGCTTCCAGCGAGCCGGATTCCGTCGCGGAACCGCTCGCCCTTGTCCCGCTCCTCGGCCCAGAGGTCACGTGGCGCGGTGTGGGTGACCACCAGCGACGAACCGCCGGGCGCCAGCGTGTAGCAATCATACCGGATCGTGTATTCCTGATCGGCACGTTCAGGCTGGAGCGGTTCTACAGTATAGACCGCCCAACCGTGCTCAGGCTCGACTCCAGCTGGCCGTTCGTCCGGGTCGTCGCTGCCGAGGTCGATGACCGCCCGCTCCTCGAGCGTTTCGAGCAACGCCAGGTTGTCGAGCACGCAGGTTTGCGGATCGCCGTGGTGATCGACCACCGATTCGATCGTGATCAGGCTCCGGCCGGACTGGAACTGGTAGTAATCGGCATTGCTGAACCGTTCGGAGCCGGTGAGTTCCCAGCCATCGTCCGACACCGCGACCGCCCAGCCGAACTGATCGCTGAAGATGACATTCGGGGCGGCGCTGCCGTCCGGCGTGGCCCCATCCTCGGGACCCAGCGGAGCCGGCGCGTCGCCCTCCCTGAGGGCCGCCGGGAATTCGTTCTGTGGGACCGGGGCGCAGGGCTCGGGCAGTGCGGCAAGGCACGCCGACTGAAAATCGGTCAACCAGGCGATCGCCTCCCGCGAGACAAGCGCGTTGCCGCTGGCCAGCCATTGGACGACCTGCACCAGCTCGCCCTCCTGGCGAACGGTGCGATACCCGGAGGCGCGGAGCGAATCGTCGTCGACCTGGACACGCTCGACCGCCCCGTCGCCCGGCAGGTCATCGGCGGCGGCGTACTCGGGTCCGAACGTCCAGGTCGGCGGAAACGTGATGGCGTCCGGATTCGCCGCGAAGGCGGCCGCATCGGCTTCAGACTCGAAGCGAGCCAGGGTGATGTCGATCAGGTGTTCGTAACGCTCTTCGCCGAGCTGCTGGCGCGACAGGAATAGCTCGACGACGCCGGCCGGCGCCACGTCCTCCAGGTCCGCGGCGAGCTCGCCGCCGTAGGCGACCGGTTCGCCGTCGAGCACCCGGTAGTGTTGGGTGCTCGGATAATAGATCCAAGGCAGCGTCCAGGGAGCCTGGTAGCCGGCGATCATCACGTTGGCGACGCCGAGCGATTCGGCGCCGGCATCGACGCGCGCGATGGAGTCCGCCAATCGGCCGCTAGTCGCGTCGACCAGGCCGGCAACCGTTTCCGGGGTCCAGTCCTCCGTGTTCTGCCGGGTGCTGTTCTGCGAAGCCGAGGCGTACTGCACCATGACGAGGTAATCGCCCTCGGCGCGCAGGGCGAGCACGCCGTTGACGTCGGCGTAGACGGTGGCGCCGTCAACATCCTCGACCGGGTCGTAGCCGGCGATGGCGAGCAGCGCGGGACCGGCGGCGTCCGCCGCATCTGGCGAATCGAAGCCGAGAAGGTAGGTCGTCACCGTCGCCAGCGGGTCGCTGAGGCTGTCGCCCCGATCGCCGAGCAGGACGTGAACGGTTGAATGCCCCTGCCGCCAGCTCGCCTCCAGTGGGCGCCAGGCGTCATCGAACCTGTCGCCTGCCCAGGACATCGGCAGGGCGTCGAACTCGATGTCGCCGGCCTGGGCGAGCTGGAAGCCGGGCTCGGGTAAGGCGGACGCCGGGAGCGGCACGGCCGCGAGGTCGACCGGCGAGGCCACGTTCCGCGTCTGCGCGGCGCTGGCAACGGGGTTAATGGCGCTCACGCTGCCGACGAGCACGATCAGCGCAAGGAGAGTTGTCAACGCATGGGACCTGGGACGGCAAATCGGCATGTCGGGTTCTCCTGGCCTGGCCGTCAGGCTCTTTCGACGCGTTCCGGCTCCCCGGTCTGGAACAGGGTGCGGTCGAGGATCAGCAGCAACGCCCCGCCGCCGATCAGGGCGCCGCTCAGCCAGAGCGCGGCGGGCAACGGCCCAATGTAAAGGCTGTCGGTGCGCATTTGCTCGATGATAAACCGGGCGACGCCGTAGGCGATCAGGTAGAAGGCGGCAATGTCGCCAGGCCGCAGCCAGGCGAGGCGGGGAGTTCGCAGCACGAGCCAGGCGAGCACGACGGCGTTGACGAGATTGAACAGTGACTCGTAGAGGAAGGTCGGGTGGAAGGTCGCGTTCCCCTCGAACCCCGCCGGGCGGCGGTTGAGGTCGATGGTCACTGCCCAAGGCACATCGGTCGGCTTGCCGAACGCTTCCTGGTTGGCCCAGTTGCCCCAGCGCCCGAGCGCCTGGCCGAGGGCGAGACCGGGCACGATGATGTCCATCCAGGTCAGGGGCGACTGCCGGAAGATGCGGCAGTAGAGGACGATCACGACTACCCCGACGATGATCCCGCCGTGGATCGAGAGCCCGCCGGTGCGGATGTTGACCGCCTCCCGCAGGTGATCCTGGAAGTAATCCCACTCCAGCAGCACGAAGTAGAGCCGGGCGCCACCGATGCCGAGGAAGACCAGCCACGGCGCGAGGTCGAGCAAGAAGTCGCCGTCGAAGCCGCGGCGCTCGGCCAGCCAATGGCAAAGCGCCAGCCCGGCGGCGATGCCGCCAAGGATGAAGACGGCGTACCAGCGGATGTCGATGGGGCCGAGGGAGAAGGCGGTCGGGTCGTTCAGGACCGGCATGGCGGGGTTTCCGGGGGGGTGCGATCGTGGCCGCGGTGTTTGGTGTCGTAGGGGAGGGCTAGCGAGCCGCAATGCCGTTCCACGCGACGACACCTTGCTCGCGTATGCCCTCCCGCTGGTGACGATTGCTGGGATCCTGACGGTGCGGGAGACCAGTCCGCCTGCGGCGGCTGCGCTTCGCGGGTATCCAGCGGGGCCGACCCTTCGCTGGCGCTCAGGGTGACGGTCAGGGAAATTGAATGCGAACAACGCACGATCGGC
>JBGTNF010000092.1:0-4446 GCA_041743205.1 Thermomicrobiales bacterium
TGGAGCTGGGCATGGATAACGCGGCCGCGCGGGTGGCCACGCTCGCCGACACGCTGGAGCGGCTGATCCGCGACGCCGACGCGGTCCCGGGCGGTCTCACCCAACGCGAGCTGGAAGTAGTGCGTCTCGTGGCCCGGGGCCGTTCCGACCGCGAGATCGGCGACGAAATCTTCGTCAGTCCCCGCACCGTCAACGCCCACGTGCGCAACATCCTCGGCAAGACCAACCTCAAGAACCGCACCGAGCTCTCGATCTGGGCGGTCGACCAGGGCATCGTCCACAGGGACCACGGTTCCCGCTGAGGTACGTCAATTCGAGCGGAGTCGAGGAATCTCTGCGGCCCGGCTGGGTACGCTGAACGGTCCTATCGCAGCCCGCAGGTGCAGCTCGGAATGACGGTAGGGGAAGCGCCGTCAACCGGTCAGGTTACGGTGGCCAAACCAAGGCTTGGACAGGCTCCTGCTGAATCGGCCGGATCGCCGCGGACCGCGCCGCCACTGGCGCCCGCTCGGCAGGATTGCCTATTTTCAGGCGCATGGATTGAACTCACCCCAAGTGGCCGCTAGATTCGATGTTGGGACCGACGGCAGGCGTTCGGGGCGCGCAGGCGATGACGGACGCCGGGAAACAGCTGGATTCACGATGCGCGATCGGTACGGGCAGGCGCCTGTTCCGGACCGTCGCCGCCGGGAAGCCCAGGCCCTCCCGGATACGCCGGTACCGCAGATCCATCGCCGGATCGCGTCGACACACGCGATTCGGCGACGCAAAAACCGTTCGATCGCACGTTTTGCTCGATGAAAGGGCTCATCAGATGGCACACTCCGCACTTCCCCGCTTCTCGTATCCGAACCCGAAGGGTTCTCGCCGCGCCTTCGTCGCCGCCTCCGCCGGCGGCTTGTTGACCGTCTCGGCGATGGGCGCCCTCCGCACCGCGGTCGCCCAATCCTCGGGGTACGAGCCGGGCGAGGCGATCAACGGAACCACCGCCACGTTCGCCGGTGGCACCTACGCCGTCTACGCCGGTGACACGCTCTACCAGTACGCCCACGACGATGCCGGCGACGCGTACTACAACACCTACGACGGCAGCGCCTGGTCCGGCTGGGAAGCCTACGCCGAGCAGCCGTCCAAGGTGGGCTGGGACCCCGCCCCGGTCGTCTACGACGACAAGAGTTACGTCTACTACACCGGCGATGACGGGTATCTCTACCAGCAGAGCTGGGATACCTACGGCGACGCCGCGTGGGAAGACGTGTCCGGCGATTACACCTACGCCGCCGCCCCGCACGCCACGTCCTGGGAAGACAGCATCTACCTCTACGCCACCGCTGAAGATGGCAACGTGTACCACAAGGGGTACAGCGAGGCCGACGGCTGGAACGCCTGGACGGCGGTGAACGAGGCCGAGTACCCGGCCAAGACCGATTCCAAACCCTACACGGTGTCGTGGGCCGAGCACGAAAACGTCTTCTGGCTCGGCGAGGACGACAAGACCTACTGGAACCGGTACAACTACGCGGCTGGCGAGTGGACAGGCGCCAAGGAGATCCCGGCGGAATACGGTTTCAAGTGCGTGCCGTACGCGGTCGGCTACGCCCCCGAGGAGACGCTCTACGCCTTCTCCGCCAACGCCGATGGCGGCCCGGTCTACAACACGTTCAAGGATGGCGACGGCTGGTCGGGCTGGGAGCCGTGGGAAACGAGCTGGACCGCCAAGTACCAGGCCAACGCCTACGTCAAGGACGACGCCCTGCACCTGGTCTACACCGGCGACGACGACCACGCCTACTACACGTCGTACAGCGCGGACGGATGGTCCGGCGAGTGGGAAGACCTGGGTGACAACTATGGGTACGATTCGTACCAGTACGAATACGAAGGCGGTCTCTACCTGACTTACACCGGAGCCGACGGCTCGATCTACTGGCGGCCCTACGCCGATGGCGGCGGAACCCTGGAACCGACGGAGGAGCCCGAGTACTAGCGAGCCGCGTCAACGAGGACGCGTCCGTTCGGAATCGGGAACGACGCAACGATGGCCGGGGCTTGCCCCGGCCATCGTTGCGTCCATCAGCGGGGTTCCTCCCGCATCCGACGTTCGAGGCGGGTAGAATCGGCGGAACGGAGCCATCATCCTGTTCGTCCGAGGAGCGTGCCTGTTGAGCCGATCGACCCCGAATCCTGACGGCGCCGGGCGCACGACCGACGGCCTGCTGGTCGTGATCCCGATGTTCGCCCTGCTGTTGTGCATCGTCCCGGTGGGCGCGATCGGCCCACCCGTGGGCTTGGCGCTGGCCAAAATCGGCTTGCTCCTGGCACGCGGGCGGACGCCGTCGAAGAACCGCGCCAACCTGATCGTCTGTTCGGTCATGGCCCTGGTCGGGACCGGCGTGTTCACGGTCGTCCAGATCGTCGACTGGCTGCGCTAGCGATTGCCTCAGGCACCACATTCGTGCAGAGCTGACGTGGAGCCGGTACACTGGCGAGATCGTCGCAACAGTGCTGAAGCATCCGGAGGCGGGCCTGATGGATCGAACCTCAGCAGACGCCGGCGCACCTAAACCCACGTCGGACGGGATGCTGATAGCGCTCCCCATCGTCGCCGTACTGATGGTGCTCTTCCCCATCGGGCCGATCGGCGCGGTTCCAGGATTGCTGCTGGCGTCGCTCGGACTGGCGCTGGCCTCCAGCCGTGAACCCTCCCTGAACCGGACCTGCCTGATGATCTGCTCGATCATCGCCATGATCGGTACGGCCGCCGTCACGGTGGCCCTGATCGTCATCTGGCTGAACTGAAGATCGGATCAGGGGTCTTCCCCATATTCTGGCCAGGTTCCGTGTTGGCGGTATGCGAAACGGGTAGTGGCCGCCCTTGTGGCGGCCAGTCCCGCCGGCGACACGTTCGTCGTGCATTCACCTTCATGGTCCCACGCCGATGGCCGCCACAAGGGAGGCCACTACCCAAATTCCCAGTTCCAGGGCTTCAACGCTCGACGGTCCTCGGCAGGCGGATCGTGACGGTCGTGCCCTGGCCCAGGACGCTGGTGGCCGAGATCGATCCGCCGTGAGCCTCGACGATGCCACGGGCGATCGCCAGGCCGAGGCCGCTGCCGCCGGAATCGGCCGATTTCACGAACCGCTCGAACATCCGCGCGGCATCGTCCGGCGCCATCCCCCGGCCCGTATCGGCCACCTCGATGTCTGCCCCGGCCTGAGTTCCCTTTACCTCCAGCGTGATCGCGCCGCCTTCGGGCGTGTAGCGCACGGCGTTGGCCATCAGGTTGTCCAGCACCTGGCGCATCCGGCCCGCATCCAGTTCCAGCGTCACTGATTGGGCGGGTAGGGCCGTAACGGCGATTCCCGCCCGGGCGGCGATCGGCGCCCAGGATGCCGCCACGTCCGCCGCCAGCTCGGCGACATCCGTGGCGCTCCGGTGCAGCGTCAGCATCCCCGCCTCGGCGTTCGCCACCGTCTGGAGGTCGTCCAGCAAGCGGGCGATGACCCGCGTCTGGTCCAGCAACGGGTTGAGGTGCGCGGCGTCCATCGGGTAGACCTCGTCGAGCATGCCCTCGATCGTGCCATGCACGATCGCCAGCGGGGTGCGCAGCTCGTGGGCGATATCGGACAGCAGGCGCTTGCGCTGGGTCTCGTTGGTCGCCAGCCGTTCGGTCATGGTGTTGAAGGCCGTGACCACGCCCTGCACGTCGGCCGGTCCGGCGGAGGGCACACGCACCGTGTAATCGCCTTCGGCGACGCGTCCGGCGGCGTCCATCACGCCCTCAAGCGGGGCGAAGGTGCGCGAGATCTTGCGGCTGACGAGGAAGATCAGGGACCCGATGAGCAGCAGGGCCACCGGCGGCCACCAGAAGCCATCCGGCGGTCCATCCGGTTCCTCCCGTGGTCGCCAGTCTCCGCCGGCGTGGTTGATGATGAACGCGGCCACCACGAACAGCAGGAAGATGAACCCCATGAACGCGAAGAACCGCCGCCGCAGCGAACGGCTGCGCGGCGCGATTCTTCGCTGGCCTGGCCAGGGCTCGCCTTCGGGCCACCACGGCGGTGGCTGGTGATGGGCGTGACGGCCCCGTCTACTCCTCACTGGCGAACCGGTAGCCGACGCCGTGCACGGTCTGGATGTACTGCTCCCGAAGCTCGTTGGCTTCGAGCTTGCGGCGGATGTTCTTGATGTGGGCGTCGATCGCGCGCTCGTAGGCGTCGCTCATCACCCCGTGGACGGCGTTGAGCAACTGGCCGCGCGTGAAGACGCGGCCCGGTTCCCGCGCCAGCGTGACCAGCAACTGGAACTCGGTCGCCGTCAGGTCGATTCCGAGACCGTCACGGGTGATGCGCATCCGGGGCACGTCGATCGCCAGGCCGGCCACCTCGATCCGGGCCTGGGCTTCGGGCGCGTGCGCGCCGCGCCGGAGCACGGCGCGCACGCGG
>JBGTNF010000093.1:0-7523 GCA_041743205.1 Thermomicrobiales bacterium
GCGCTCCAGCTGGCCGTCGCCAGCGCGTGCGTGCCGGGTTGCGCCGCGACGACCCGGGCGCTGGCGACATCCCAGACGTTGACGAGGACGATCGGCGACCCAGGCACGTGAAGGCGCCGAAACGCTTCGGCTTTGGCGATCTGGTTGGCGTGCGACATGGATTGACGCTCCTTTGGCTAGGGAAAAGACGGTCGATTGCCTCATTTCAACGCGGCGACGATGCGATGGTGAGACGCAATGACGATACGCCCGGACGTGGCCAGCGTCCGGCCCCCGCCCGTTCGAGTCACCGGGCTGCCGCTTGGATCACGTACTATGGATGTCTTCTCAGGCTGGACCACCCGGGCCAACCCAATGCCTTGTCCGCCCTGGTATAACCCGGAACGGAACTTCGACTGGCGGCTTGGGTTATCGCTGCCGCCGGCGCTCGAAACGAAGGAGCAGCAAACATGCAGCCACAGCCAGGCAACAGCGCGATCGACCGGATCATCCAGTGGCTCCGCGGCTCGTGGCGCGAGTTGGCCAGATGGCGGGGCGCAAACGAATCCGGGTCCGGTTCGCCGGCTGCCGGCACGCAGTCTCGCAGTCAGTCGGGGGCGGCCGCCGACGAGCCGGGCGATGCCGCCGCAAATGGATTTCCAGATCGGGAGCAAGCCGGCGGCACGGGCGCCAGCCAGGATGAGTTCGGATCGGGCGGCTACACGCCGGAAAATCCTGACCTCGAAACGGTCGAGGAGGCGGCCGAGGGGCAGGTCGAACCGGAACGCGGCGACCACGAACCAGCCGACCAGGATTCCCCCGCTGGGAACGACCCGAATCTCTCGCTCGTCGATCAGGAAATGGACCGGCCGACGCCGCCGAGCGGCAACTACGGCGTCGGCAACCTCGGTCTCGGCAGCCGTGCCTCCCTCGGCGAGACGCCGTTTGCCGAGCCAGTAGACGGTGACGACACCGACGCATCGAGCGAGGACGACGCCGTACCGGACATGATTGCCGACGAATCGATCGACGCCGAAGCGGTCACGAACACGAACGCGGATGCGGATGCGGGGATCGACCTCGCCGCCGCCGCGATTCCGGACGATACCGACGCCCGGCAACCCGGCGTGATCGACGGTACCGACCTTACGGACCTGGACGATGCGGCGCCGGGACTTGGCGGCGCCACCGGAGCCGACGCGTTCTCGACCATCGACGACCAGAACGTACGTGGCATCGGCGACCTGGGCGCCGACGAACTGGGCTCGCTGGAGGAACTGGAAGAGGACGCGGTGGCCTTCGAAGACAACGCGACCGAGCGCTTCGACGCCAACTCCGAGCCGGCGTTCGAGCGCGACGTGCCGGAAAGCGTCGCGGAGATCGGCGCCGAGGCCGACGACTATTCCAGCCCGGCGCTCGAAGATGCCGGGCTGCGCATCGTCGACGAGGACGACGCCGGGTTGACCATACGCGAGCCAGCCGACGACGAGTTCGTCGATCCCGGCAGCGTGATCGAAGAACCTGCGCATGACGCCGAAGATGCCCGGCCCCTGGGTGACTTCACGCAGGAACAGTCCGGTTTCGCCAACGAAAATGACGAGCCGATGGCCGCCGCCGGCGACCGGAGCGAGACGCCGTTTGGCTCGGAGACCGGGATGGACACGGCCGAAACCTGGGCCGAGGGTGAGGCGACCGAGAACCTCGGCGCGGCTGGCGAGCTGGAGACACTCGACTTTGGCTCCACCGCCGGCGAACCGGAATCGCCGTTGGCCGCGACCGGTCTCTTCGGCGAAAGCGACATCGACGTGACCGACCTGAGCTACCTCGACGAGTCCGAAAACGCCCGCTACGACTTCGCCGGCCAGGCGAGCGTTGCAACCGCCGGTGTCGACGATGTACCCGAATCGGCCGGCGTGACCGATGACATTGGCGCCAGTCCAACCGGCGTCCGCGACGCCGGCGGCATGGTCGCGTCGGAAGAACCGGTCGCAACCGATGTCCCCGCAACCCCCTTCGATCCGTATGACATCCCGGACTCAAGCGCCGGCGTCGCGGACGATATCGCCGGCAGCCCGACCGGCGTCGTCGATGCGGATGCTGCAACGGAAGCGGCGGACCATGGCGACTCTCGGGGAAACATCCCGAACTTCGCCACCGACAAGGACAGTGATCCTGTAACGCCATCGTCCACGATCGGCACAACCAGTCCTGGTCCGGGCGACAACGCGCCCGGCGACGAGCGGCGAACCATTCCGGACTTCGCCACCGACAAGGACAGCAATAGTCCCTCGCCGACCCCTGCGACGGACGAGACCCGTTCCGGGCCTGGCGGCAGCGTCCGGGGCGACGACCGTGGCCTTTGCCCCGACGACCACCCGATCAAGGGCAACAGCTCCTCCAAGGTCTATCACGTACCCGGCATCCCGTCTCATGACGGGACCAAGGCGGAGTGGTGCTTCGCGAGTGAGGAACAGGCCCAGGCGGCCGGCTATCGCCCGCCGGGTCAACGGAACCACGGCGCGGGTCCGTCCGCCAGTCGCTGGGGTCGTAGCCGGGGCGCTCCGACCCGGTAGTTCGCCACCACCGTGGAGACCCCGTCATCCGCCCGAATCGAGCGACTCCACGTACAGCGTCTGCTGGACCTCCCGGCCGTATTCGTCCGTGATCTCGTCCCATCTGGCCGCCGCGTTGGCCAGCGCCTCTTCGGCCGAGAGTTCGCCGGTGACGGCGCGGGTCCACTCGTCCTCGGCGGCGATCCAGTATTCGCCTTGCCCGGGGATGCGCAGGTCGACGATCCGGTTCGGATGATCGTAGGAATCGGCTATCGAGTCGAGGTACTGCCGGGCGTCCGCTTCCGGATAACCGGCCACGGTCCAGTCGGCGGCGTCGAAATGACTGGCACGGGAAGGGTTCATGCCCGATGGATAGACGTTCATCCACAGCGTGATATCCCGCGAGCTCAAGTGCTTGACCAGGTCCCAGGCTGCTTCCGACACCCCACGCGTTTGGGACTCCCGCGTAACGTACAGACCCCACCCGAGAAACGCCAGGTACGGCGCCTGGTTGTTGCCCTGAATGCGGTCCCAGGCGCCGGTCGCATGGTTGTAAACATCGGGCGAACCGGGCAGGATGCTGAAACCGACCTTGTCCTGAACGACCGAGCGGTCGGACGCGTACATGTCGGCGCCGATATCGGCCCACCAGTGGGCCATGGTCCCGGCGCCGCCCAGGAAACCATCAAGGTTTTCGAGCCAGCCGGCATTCACCTGATCCGGTGGGGCGCTGGGAACGGCGGCGATGATGTCGTCGAGGGCGCGAACGAACGCCGGACTGTCGATTCTCGGTCGCATGGTTTCCGGGTCGAAGAAGAACGCGGGGTCGTCCGGATGCTTGGCGTAGGCGCTGGCGCGGCTGAAGAGGAAGTACGTGCCCAACCCGCCCGAGCGCTGCAGCGGATCGAGGATGCCGTAGGTTGGCTTGCCATCGGGGCCCGTCTTGCCCTTGAGGAACTGCGAGACGGATTGCACCTGCTGCCAGGTTCGCGGCGGTCCGAACTCGCCCTCGCCACCGCTGGACACCCATTCCGCCGCGAGGTCCTCGCTGGCGAAGACGTCCTTGCGGTAGTTGAAGTGATGCATGTCGCCGTCGATGGACGCGCCGTAGGTCACGCCTTCCCACGTTCGAGTAGGACCTTGCAGGTACGCAACGATGTCGTCGTAATCGTACTCCGGTGCGTTCCGCACGGCGTCCGGCATCGGCAGCATGTGACCCCCGCCAAGCATCTCCCCTTCCCAACCCGCGGACGCCTGGATTACGTCGAACCCGACCTCGCCGGTGGCCAGGGACCTGGACATCGTCGAGTACGCCTCCGCGGGATCGATTTCGATCCACTCGATCTGCGCCCCGGTGGCCTCCTCCCAGGCGCGACTGAGCGGCCGGAACACCGTGATCCAGAAATTCGGGTCACGGGGACCTTGAAACGTGATGGTTTGACCCGCAAATGCTCCTTGCCGGTCAGTGTTCAGGCAATGTTCACCGACCCGTTCCATGTCGGCTTCGGTTGGTGGCCCGGCCCCCGGCCCAGGGATAGCCAGGATCTGGTTCTTGACGCTTCCCTGTGCTCGCGCGCGCCCAAGCAGCGGCGTTCCCACGACCAGCGATGACGCGGCAGCGGCGCCTGCGGCCTTCATCACGGCGCGACGAGTGGAACGGTGGATGTCCATTTCACGACCGTTCGAAAAAGCCATTGCGTGATACCTCCTGGACTATTGGGGAGCCGCAGCTCGGTCCCAGGCTGCGGTGTGCGACGAGTGATGCCGGGGTCGCGTTGCCGTCCTGCTCCGGGGTTCCGGGGATCGCCTCCAGCTCCACCACATAAGCGTTGTCGTCATCTTCAGTACGGGCAACCGGCCTGGCGCCTCAAAATCCCGTGATCCGGTCAGCGACTTCTCGATCATCTCCGTCGCCTCGGGCCGGACGTGACTCGCCTGGTTGACGTCCACCTGGCGTTCGCGCGACAGGGGCGAGCCGGCGCCGTCGCCGATCGTTGATCAGACTCCAGCGTGAGGAGTGGTCGCCAGCGCACCGCCGGCTGATTGGACATTGAAAGGGGACCCGCCTTGGATTCAAGCATAGTCGGCGACAGTTCCCGAGTCCATCGTCTCGTCAGGCACGGGTGATAGCATGGATGCATATACGTCACCATTTGTACGGATGTAGAGCAAGCTGGTCCGGTTGGATACGCAGTCGTGCAGAAATCAGGCCTGACGCATTCGTACAAGAACCCGTGGCGCATTTCACGATCACTGGAGCGGGAAAGTGCGGGCGCCTCAGGCTACAATGACCTGAAGATACCCATTGCTTTCGCACTCGTCGGGCGGCGCCATGTCGATCCATCATGTTCCGGATCCGCACCCGGGGACCCTCTCGCTGCGCACATTGCCGGCCTTGCCTGGCAACGCCGCGCTGGTGCGGCCGCTAACCACCTTCATTGGCCGTGACGATGACCTGAAGGTGGTCGGCGAGCTTCTCGACCGGGACGATGTTCGGCTCGTCACGGTCACTGGCCCTGGCGGGGTGGGCAAGACGCGGCTCGCGACACAGGTCGCAGGACAGATCGAGGACTCGTCGGCGAACAGCGTTGTGTCCGTGTCACTGGCCGCGGTCCGTGATCCCCGGCTTGTGCCGGGGACGATCGCCAGCTCGCTGGGAATGCAGGATGTCGCCGGGCAAATGACGATCGACCGGTTGGCAAATAGCTGCCACAATCTTCGTCTCCTCATCGTGCTCGACAATCTGGAACATCTCCTCGAATCTGCGCCTGACCTGGCCGCGTTGCTCCAACGATGCCCAGGCCTGACGTTCCTGTGCACCAGCCGCACCCGGCTCGATATCGGCGGTGAGCACATCCATCCCCTCTCGCCCCTTTCCCTGGCCCACAGCGTCGATTTGTTCAAACAACGTGCGCAGGCGATTGCTCCAGCGCAACCGGTGACCGACAACCATGGCGCAGACATCGCCGAGGTGTGCCGCCGCCTGGATGGGTTGCCGCTGGCGATCGAACTGGCCGCGGCCCGGGCCTCGGTGCTGTCGCCGCGGGCGATGCTTGCGCGTCTCGACGACCGGTTGTCGCTATTGAGCACAGGGCGGCGAGACGCGCCCGGACGCCACCGGGGACTGCGCGAGGCAATTGCCTGGAGTTACGACCTGTTGAGCGAATCGGACCAAAGATTGTTTCGCCGCCTGGCGGTGTTCATGGGCGGGTTCACCCTCGAAGCGGCGGGGGCGGTGGCCGGGGATGGCAAGGACGTGCTGGCGGGAATCGCCTCGCTCGAAGCCAACAGTCTCATCGGGCTGACATCCGCTGATGATGACGAAGCACGGTTCGCAATGCTGGAAACCATTCGCGAGTTTGCGCTGGAACGCCTGCGGGCGAGCGGTGAGGAAGCGGCCATGCTCCAGCGTCACGCGGACCATATCGCCGACGTGTGCAATGGCACGGAATGGGCGTTCTGGCTGCCGGAGGGCGTGCAAAAACTCGATCGGGTCGAGCTGGAGCTGGCGAATATCCGGTCTGCCCTGAGCTGGCTCAAGCGCACAGGCGATGTCGAAACCTTGCTCCGGCTCGCCGGGTCGCTTGGCCCTTTGTGGACGTCTCGTGGGTATGGTCGCGAGGGTCAGGAAGCGCTTGAGTGGGGTCTTGCTTTGCCCGACTACGTTTCAGCGAGCATCAGGACCCTGGCCACGCGAGTCTTGAGCTGGATCATCGACTCGCATGGCGGCCAGTACCGTGCGCTGGTCTTGGCGCAGCACGCCCATAGCCTGGCCAAAGATACGGGGGATCTTGAAAACATCGCCAAAAGCCTGATTATGAGCGGCGTGGCTGCAGTCAGCCTGGATCGACTGGACCTAGCTTCGACGTATCTCGAATCAGCGTTGGATGTTCTGGGATCTCTGAAGGACGAGTCCTGGACCCGAATAGCCACGTATGTCGTGGTATTCCAACTCGGATCGATCGCGCTGGTCAAAGGAGAGATCGATCGGGCGGATGACCGCTTTCGATCTGCGCTTGCGCTCCAGGGAAGCGGCGAAGAAAGTTTCGTTGCCGGAAGTCACGCGATCAAGGGGCTTGGCCACGTCGCACGCGCCCGGGGCGACAATCTTCGTGCATTGCGCGAGTACCAGGCCGCTTTGCGATTCACCCTGGTCACCCGGCACGTGCGTGAACTCACTCATCTGTTGGGCGCGGTCGCGGGAGCGCTCTCCGGAAGTGGACACTACGAACGCGCCGCCCGCCTGTTTGGCGCCGCCGAAGCGCTGTGTGAACGCATCGCGAGTACCTTCGATACCATGTTCGAAGAGCAACGAGCGCTCGGCCTGCCGGAACCGTGGGCGAGCTCCCGGCCGATCCTGGGACCTGTCGAGGTTCTTCACCGGCCCCTTCAAGACGAGGATGCTGCCCAACGGCCCGTCACCCTTGACGCCGAACTGGTGGCCATCTGGTGGGCCGAGGGGCGGTTGCTGACGCTCGACGAAGCGGTTGCATTGGCGCTTGCCGAGCCGGGCGCCACCTTCGTCACAACCGAGCTGCCCGCCGGACTCACGGTCAGGGAGAACGAGGTGCTCAGGTTGCTTGCCGAGGGCAAATCCAATCGCGCCATCGCCGACACCCTCTTCCTGAGCCCGCGCACGGTCGAGCGCCACGTCCTCCACATCCTCGCCAAACTGGGGTGCGGTACGCGGACGGCTGCGGCGGCCCGGGTCATCAGGCACGGTTTGGCCTGATGACCCAGGCCGCGCCCACGTCACGGTTCGACGCTTTCCAGGGCAGCCACCAGCCGCCCGACGCGCCGACCGAGCAGCAAGCCAGCGTCGTTGTCGATGCCGTAGTGGATTCCCGCCCACAATCGCGAGCAGGACGCTTCCCAGGCACGCTGATCCAGGTCAACGGACGCGTCAGGGAAATAGTGCCCGATCACGGTTGAGCCGGCGCCGACGATCGCGGCATATCCACCGGGATAGGCCGGATATGGAGGAGTTGGGAC
>JBGTNF010000094.1:0-4864 GCA_041743205.1 Thermomicrobiales bacterium
CGGCCGGGGGATTGGCGACCGGGTTGGCCTGGACCCAGGCCCCGATGTCGGCCGTCAGCCGGGCGCTGCCGCCGCCGTCGATCGCGAACACGCCGGATGGCGTGTTCGGGTTGCCGTGCGCGGCGCCCCCGCCATCGTCCAGGACGTGGAGCTGACTGCCGACGAACGCCAGGTCGGACGGTCCGAGCTCGATGCCGCCATTCCCGCCAGACGAGGGGAGCGACCCCTGGTAGACGACCGGGCAACCCGCGTTGATCTGGACGACGCTACCGGTGAGGCTGCCGACGATCTCTCCGCTGGCGGCCGGCGTGCCGTTGTCGGTCACCGTCACCGCTCCGGCCTCGGCGACGTAGAGGGTGCCGTCGGCCGCCCAGGCGAGCCCGCGCGGATTGTCGATGCCGCTGGCGGCGAGGGTCATCCCCTGCGAGGTGGCGGCTGGGGTGGCCTGGCGGGCGATCACGACTGGCGTCGCCAGGAGCAACCCAGCCAGGATCCCGATCCCGATGGACGTGCGAAACCGGCGGTTCCTCATAACCCTCTCCCTGGCGTGCGAACAAGGCGAACGCCGACGATGCCCGGGCTGGCTCAGGCGCCGGCCGGGCGATGATCTGCCGCGAAACGATTGCCGCCGTTATGGACGCGACCGACGCCTTCCCCGCCCTGGGGCGAAGCGATTTGTGGTGATTGAGGCTCGAAGAACCCGCGATGAGTGGACCCGTATACAAGCACAGTAGGCGAGCAAGGGGCCATCGTCAAGCGCGCGTCAGGATTTCACGGAAACCGCGTCACCGATGTGCTGCCAGCCACCCGGGAAGCCGCGCGACTCGACCGAACGGAGACACCCCGGCGGCGTCTCCCACCACGGCATCGTTCAATCGGGCTCGGGGTAACGCACCAGGTCGTGGCCCCCGGCCGCCACGAATTCGGGGTCGAACTGGTCGGCGATCGACGCCGGAACCGGATCGGGAATCGTGACCGTGTCCGGGTTGCCGTCACTGACGTAGACCAGGATGCCGCCAGCCTCGATCGTGCCGAACCACTGGCCGAGCGACTCCTCGTTGGCCTGGATCCGGGCGATGAACAGGGGATCGAACTCCGCACTGGAAGGGGATTCGGTGGGGTTGGCCCCAACCATGAACGCCGCCCGCAACCGGACGCTCCGGCCGTCGTGGGTGAAGCCGTTGCGCATCATCGCGCGCTGTTCGGGGTGCAGGTCGCGGGACGGGTAATTGCCGTACGGCATGACCACGGCCTCCATGAAATTGCCGTCACCTTCGACGATGGCGTCGAGCCAGGCGATCGGGTCACCGAGCTCCCTGACGAAGACCTCGTCCGGGACATCGATCAGGTCCTGATGCCCGGCGGTGTGGTTGACGATCTCGTAGCCGTTGGCGGCCAGCCAGCGCAACTTGTCGGGACAGTCGGCCATGGTGTTCAGGGGCGAATCGTCGGCGAAGCAGTTGTGGGGCAATACGGCGAATTGCCCGCCCCGGCCGATATCGGGGTGCTCCTGAAAGAAGGCTTCGAGCACGCCGATCGCCGTTTCCGGATCCAACAACCGGCCAGCGCCGTCAGGAAGCCAGCGGAACTGGCTGGCGGTCGCGTCGTCGAAGGAGAGGATGACGGGCCGTTTGCCGGCCGGCGCCGCGATCCGGTTCTCGACGAAGGAGCGGGTGGAGATCACGTAGAAGCCGTGATCGTAGAGCCATTGCAGGTCGTCGCGCATATTGCCGGCGGTACGCACGAAGGGGTCGGACTCGGCCGCCTCGTCGGTGGTGATGACGTGGTACTGAAGCACGGGGATGGCGCCAAGCTCATTGGGGCGCAGGTTGGCAAGCTCGTCCGGCGTCAGGTTGGCGAAGGTGGCGGCCAGGGGCGGCGTGGCCGCGATTGCGGCGTCCGGCACGTTTGGCGACGCCTCTTCCGTGACCGGCCGCCAGGCAATCGGCTCGCCAGGCTGGTCTCCGGATCCGAAGCCACAACCCGCCACAAGGATTGGGAGCAGCGCGAACGCCGTTGCCAGGCGAAAAATCGAAACGGCGCGACGACCAGGCATGAAGTCGAATCCAACGCAACGCTCGTGGGAGCAGCCACCTTTTCCTCTGTGAAACGGTTTTCACCAGGAGCATAACGTGGCTACCAGCAAAATCCAATCTTTTGCCCAGAATTGCCGAGTTCCAGAAATCGTCAATGCGCCGTGTCGAGCTCGGCGGCCCGCGCCAGCGAAGTCTCGATCACCTCGACCAGGGCGGCCTCGTCGACATCCGCCAGGCGCTTGAGGTAGAGGCAGCCCTTGCCCAGCTTGTGTGGGCCCAGCCGACCGAGGATCGGCCCGATCTCGTCGAAGCCGCCGGAGACGTAGAGCGTGATGCTGGAGGCCCGGGGCGCGAATCCGACCACGGCGGTGTCGCCCTCGCGGCCGGTGGCGTACCGGTAGTGCAGGTTGCCGAACCCGACGATGCTGGTTCCCCACAACACGGCAGGCTGACCCGAGGCGATTTCCATCAGCTGGCGAAGACGTTGGCAATCCGCGCGCCGCTGCGGGTCCGCGATGCCGTCCAAGAAGTCGTCCACCGGTTGACCGGTGGGTCTGGTCTTGTTCTCGCTCATGGTGCATCCTGTGCCTTGCGACGGATCGGGTGATCGTACACGCAAGGATACCGCTGGCATGAGCATCGTGAACGTCCGGTTTCGCAGCGAAGCGTTGGGCAAGCACACGAGTTTCAACGTGATCCATCCGGAGGCGGGCAACGGTCCCTTCCCGGTGCTGATGCAGCTCCACGGGTACAGCGACGACAGTTGCTCGTGGCTCCATGAATCGAACCTCGCCCGCCACGTGGCGCCGTACCCGATGATCGTGGTGCTGCCCGATGGCGGAACGTCGCGCTACCTGAACCTGGTCACGCACGAGCGCTTTGGACTGCAGCGCTACGAGGACCTGCTGATGCGGGACATCCCGGCCGAAGCGAACCGGCTGTTTCACGTCCGGCTCGGCCAATGGGCGATCGGCGGGCTTTCGATGGGCGGGTACGGCGCCTTGCGGCTGGGGATGAAGCACCCCGACCGCTTTGCCTCGATCTGGGCGCATTCGGCCGGCCTGCGCCCCCTGGACGACGCGTTCCTGGCGCTGCTCGACGATCCCGACGACGCCAGCGTGGAGCATTGGGCGGAGCGGTTGGCGACCGCCGGGAACGCGCCGCGGCTCGCGTTCGATTGCGGCGTCGATGACGAGCTGCTGCGCTACAACCGCGAACTGGACATGCGCCTGACGGCGATCGGGCTGGCGCATCGCTACGCCGAGCACCCTGGCGCCCACACCTGGGATTACTGGGACGACCACGTGCGGGAGGCGCTGGTCCAGCACGCCGAAGCGCTGGGGATTTCGGGCCAGGCATCCTGAACGTTGGGCAGAACGCACGAGGAACAGGCGGCGCTCGCCGTGACGAAAAGTCACCCATTGACGCATGGTTGAGCCCTTGCGTATGCTGAAGCGGAGTCGCACCCCGCATCGCACCACCCAACCTGAAATCCACCACGGCACGACTGGCGGCGCCTCAGCCGCCCCGCGCCACGGCTCATGTCGAGATCGACGGGACCCAATCGACCAGTGGTTCGGCATCAGGGAGTGCAGGCGGATGCGCGCGTTCGGCAAGACGCTGGCTGGCGATGGCGATGTGGAGACCGGGTTCGCCCCGGAGGCCCGGACGATCAGTCTGGTGATCACCGACGCGGCCGGCGAAGCAATCGTGTACGACACGGCGATTGATCACATCCATCACCTGAACCGCGTCACCACAACGATCTGGCGCCTGTGTAATGGACACCTGCCGGTCGGGGACCTGGCCCGGCGGGCGACGGTGGCCCTGGGCGAACCCATCGACGAATCGGTGGTGCGGGTGGCGTTGACCAAACTCGACGACGTCAACCTCCTCGTTGGCCCGCTTCCGGCCGGACTGCGGCAGGGAGCCAGCTCGCGCCGCACGCTGATGAAGCGCCTCGCCACCGCCTCGGCCCTGCCCGTCATCGCCTCGATGAGCGCGCCAACCGCCGCGATGGCGAGTTCGGATGAGCAATGCGTCAACCATGGTGGAGCGGAGACGGGAATGCCGTGCTTCCAGGGCTTCACCTGCTGTTCGGGCCTGTGCGCACGAACCGATGGCGGCCCCTTGCTCTGCTTGTAATGATTTTCCGGGGCAGGCGAACGCGAAGCTAATCGGCGTGTGGGGCGGCGAGGCTCCCGCGGAAGAAGTCGAGCGTCCGCCGCAGGCCCTCGTCGAGCGTGATCTCCGGCTGCCAATTCAGCTTTGCGCGGGCGCGGGCGATGTCGGGACGGCGGCGCTGCGGATCGTCGGTGGGGAGCGGCTCGTGGATGATCCGGCTCGTGGCGCCGGCGATTTCGATGATCCGCTCGGCGAACTGGAGGATCGTGTGCTCCTCGGGGTTGCCGAGATTGACGACCTCCCCGGCGAGGCCATCGGTTTCCATCAGCAGGAGGAAGCCGCGCACCAGGTCATCGACGTAACAGAAGGACCGCGTCTGCTCGCCGCTGCCGTAGATCGTGATTGGCCGTCCTTCCAGCGCCTGGATGCAGAAGTTGGGGACGACCCGGCCATCGGCGGGGTGGGAGCGGGGGCCGTAGGTATTGAAGATGCGGGCGATCCGGGCATCGACCGTGTGCTGCCGCACGTACTCCATGACCAGGCTCTCGGCGAAGCGCTTGCCTTCGTCGTAGCAGGCGCGGGGGCCGTTGGGGTTGACGTTGCCCCAGTACTCCTCGGTTTGGGGATGGACGAGCGGATCGCCGTAGACTTCCGAGGTCGAGGCCTGCAGGAACCGGGCGCCGTGGAGCCGGGCAAGTTCGAGG
>JBGTNF010000095.1:0-4226 GCA_041743205.1 Thermomicrobiales bacterium
GTTGCGGGAGGAGAACGACTTCGGGCTCGACGTCGACGAGCTGGAGAGCCTGATCACCGACCGGACGCGCCTGCTCATCATCAACAGCCCGGCCAACCCGACCGGCGGCGTGCTCGACCGCGCCCAGCTCGAACGGATCGCGCAACTCGCCGTCGCGCACGACCTGATCGTGATGGCCGACGAGATCTACGCCGAGCTCATCTACGACGGCGAGCACGTCTCGATCGCGACCTTCCCCGGCATGGCCGAACGCACGGTCATCCTCGACGGCTTTTCCAAGACCTACGCCATGACCGGCTGGCGGCTCGGCTACGGCATCTTCCCGAAGGACCTCGCCCCGGCCATCACCAAACTGGCCGTCAACAGCGTCTCCTGCACCTCGGTGGCCGTCCAGCGCGCCGGGATCGCCGCACTCACCGGACCGCAGGATAGGGTCGGTGAGTTCCGCGAAGCGTTCCGCTCGCGTCGCAGCCTGATCGTGGACGGCCTGAACGCGATCGACGGCATCTCCTGCGTGATGCCTAAGGGCGCCTTCTACGCCTTCCCCAACGTCACCGGGACCGGGCTCACCAGCAAAGAATTCGCCGACCGCCTGCTGGACGACTATGGCGTGGCCGGCATCGCCGGCACCTCGTTCGGCGAGGCGGGCGAAGGCTACCTCCGTCTCTCCTACGCCAACTCCGACGCCAACCTCACCAAGGCCCTGGAACGCGTCGCCGCGATGACGAAAGACGCGCTGGGGTAACCGTTCGCATCGTTCGTAGGGGCCGACCTGCGTGTCGGCCCGCTCCACACCATGCCGTGGATCATGTGCGGTCCTACCCTTCAGGAACTTCCGTAGGGCTGCCGAGCTTGTCTCGGCCCGATCGTAGGCAACTCGTCGTTTCGCCTGATTCTCCCGTTCCCCGCCATCCATTTTGTCATTTCGAGCTTGCGAGAAATCTTTCGGTCCCGCTGAAGCCGACATACGACGACGGGCCTGTTCATCTCGGCGGGACCCGTGTGAAGACCCACATGGAAAGATTCTCGCAAGCTCGAAATGACAATCGGGGGGTGGCTCGGATTGGCAAAGGGCAGAAACTTGATCCGCCAACTGCCGATGCCACCGCTCACCCCTTGTGAACAATCTCGAACGGGACGTCGACGCGCGGCGCCCGGTTGGGGTTCGTGGCGTGGCCGGTCAGCAGGTCCACCGCGGTCGCGCCGATCGTCCGTTCGTCCTGCCGGACGTGCGTGAAGCGGACCGGCTCCAGCGGCGAATCCATCGCGTCGAAGCAGGTGATGTTCGCCACCAGGTCGGCCCGTCCCCGGGCCACCAGCGCCTGTTCGAGGATTACCGCCAGCGGGTACTCGCAGGCCACGAACCCGGTCATGGTGGGGTGCAGGTCCAGGTAGTCGTTGACCCGCTGGCGATCGGTGTCGATCGACGATTCCAGGATCTCGCCTGGCAGGGTGCAAATGAGCGACATCAGCAGGTTGGACCGGTTGTAGGGCAGGCCCGCCTCCCGGAGCGCGGCGCCGAAGCCGCGCCGGCGATCCTCGATACTGGAGGTGCGTTCCGGCGGCAGCGAGAAGAAGCCGATCTCCCGGTGCCCGCGCTCGATCAGGCTGGCCGTAAGCGCCCGGCAGGCCGCGTGGTTGTCGATCCCGACCGAGGTGACCGCGATGCCTTTGAGGTAGCGGTCGACCAGGACCACGGGAAACCCGTCGAGCACGATCCGGAGCAGGGAATCGTTGTAGAACTCGCCGTGGATCGGGAAGACGATCAGGCCGCGCACGCCCATGTTCACGAAGCGGGAGATCGCGCCGTCCTCCACCTCGCGCTGGCCGTAGGTGAGCTTGAAGAGGACGCTGTGACCGTGGTCGAAGGCGCGCTCCTCGATCGCCTGCAACATCCGGGTCCCGAAGACATCGGACATGTTGGGCACGACGAACCCGATCGTCGGCGCCAGCAGGGCGCGGTGGGTCGGCGGAGTGCGATCCGCGTGCCCGTTCGGCGCCGGCGTGTCCGGCGGTGGCGGAGCTCGCCGCTCGGACACGAACGAGCCCTTGCCGCGGTAGCGCACGATCAAGCCGTCGCGCTCCAGCGTCTCCATCGCCTTCTTCGACGTGATACGGCTGACGTTGAACTGTTCGGCCAGCGCCAGTTCGGATGGGATGCGGGCCCCCGGCCCGAGTCGTCCGGACCGGATCTCGTCGAGCAGGTACGTCCGCAAACGTTCATAGAGCAGCGGCATGGGTCAACCCTGGCGTCTCCGGCGTCCCTTGAGCAATGTGTGTGTATTGATATGGCAGCATATCAGATTATTCTCCACGGTGATGAACACGTGTTTACCTGGCGACAACTTTCAGCCCCTTCAGCTTGCGACGTCCTGTATCCATGTGAGTACGGCCCTGAATGTGCTAGCTTGGCTACCTGGCATTTAGTTCCATCTTGAAAGGCGAAGCCGTGAGTACCAGGCCTGTTTCCCAAACCGACGAATTCGTCTTCAGTCAAGGAAACAGAGTCATCCATGGAAGTTCGGGAATACACAGAGCAAGAGCTTCAGGCCATCGCCGATGAGGTAGGCGAGCGACGGGGCTGGGATTTCACCCGCATGTCGGTGGAACGGGCGCCGGTGACGTGGGAATACCTCGATGTCGTGTCGGCATTCCTGCGACCGACCGACGTGGTGCTCGATATCGGGACCGGCGGCGGCGAGCGGCTGGTCAGTCTCGCGGACAAGTACCTGCGCGCGGTCGGTGTCGACCCCGACCCGGACATGGTGCGGGTGGCCCGTGAAAACGCCGCCCGCCACGCCAACGTCCAGTTCCTGCCAGTGAGCGCCGAACGACTCGATCTACTGGACGATGGCGCGTTCGATGTCGTGCTCACGCGCCACGCGCCAACCTATGCGCCTGAACTCGACCGCGTGACGAAGGCCGGTGGACTGTTCATCAGCCAGGGCATCGGTTCCCGGAACATGGCCAACATCCACGAGGCATTCAACTTTGGGAGTAGGGCCCACTATGAAGACGCTCACCGATCCTTCCTATCAGACCTGACAACACGAGGGTGGCGACTGGTGGCGGAAGGACACTACGACGTCCGCTACTGGGTCAAGGATGTCCCGTCGCTCGTCTTCTGGTTCCAGGCGATCGCCGGGGCACCCACTATTCCGGATGACTTCAGCGTTGGCACGCATCATGGCGTGATCAATGAACTCATTCAGCGGTTCGGCTCACCGCGCGGTCTGGAGACGAACGAACACCGGACGCTCGTCGTCGCCCAGAAGCCTGATGCGTAGGTCGACGTAGACGCCTCGGAAGAGTCAAGCAACACCCCCGGAGATGTTTTCGGGGGTGTTGCTCAGAACGCCAGCGGGAGTTCACCATGCACGTCCGGTTATGAGTTCCTGCCAAGACGTTGTTGGTTTTTGACGGGCCCGACTTCGGGACGAAGGTGATCCCGGCCAGAGCGGCCCGGTCCGGGACACGCGGTCGACCGACCTTGAGCTTGGGTGTTCCGGGCGGGAGCAGTGGTCCGACGATCGCCCGGAGGTCGTTGGGCACGAGCGAGTGGTTCCTCGGCCCCCATACCCCAGCTTCACTCGGGTCTGAGATTCACAATTGAACTAGGCGATGTCCCGCGCCTGCTGCGCGACCTGCCGGTCCCGATCGACCAGCTGTTGTGCTGGTCGAGAGACATCCGAATCAGGTCGACTCGAGTCGCATCTCGGAGATGGAGCATGCCCTCAGCCTCCGTCCGATGCGCTGGTAGGGAAACCGATCCCGGTAACCCTGCGCAGTTGCGCCAAGAAGCCAGATCTGTAGAAGTTCAGACACATGTGAGAATCCGTCAGCGATGAAATGAGGGAACCGTCCCGAGGATCTTGATGGTGCTTATCCACACCAAGATGCAGGAGGTTCCCTCATGAGCAAGCATCGCAAGCGGAACCGGCGGCGGATGCACCAAGCGGGCCTGGGTGGCGGCTTCACCGTCGTCCGCCGCGTGCCGATCCAGGTCCAGCGCCGCCTGCCCCAGGCCCCGACCTTAAGTGCTGAGGCCCATTACCGGCGGCGCTATCTCGAGCATGCGGCTCGGACCAGCGTGCGGGAGGCGTCCTTGGCGTTCGGGGTCCCGGTCAAGACGATCTATCGCTGGCGCACGCGGTATCGTCCGGACGACCTGACCAGCCTCGAACCGCACTCCCGGCGTCCCAAGCGGACCCGGCGGACGACCTGGA
>JBGTNF010000096.1:0-4311 GCA_041743205.1 Thermomicrobiales bacterium
TGATCCAAGAGATGATGCCTGGCGTGTCGCTGGCGACAATCGACGACACGCTTGACTCACCGGCGCGCTCGGCAGTCTGGGCCGAGTTGGGAGCATTCACTCGCACGTTGCACGACATTTCCAGCGATCGATTCGGACCACCGGCCTGGGGCCCGACATTCGCCAGCTGGGCGGACCAGGTTCGATGGGATGCGGCGAGCCTCATCGACGACGCGGTGAAGTTCGGCTACCCGGCCGAACCGTTCCACCGCCTCGCCATGGCCGTCGAGCGGTTGGCACCCCTGCTGGACGAGGTCAAGACGCCAGCCCTGATCCACTCCGATCTCTCGCGGACGCATGTGTTCGTCGAGCCTGGGGCGGATGGTCGTGTTCGCCTCGCCGGGGTGATCGACCTGGAGTTCGGGCGCTACGCCGATCCGCTCTCCGAGCACCTGATCGACGAGTTCGCGTGGCGCAACGCGCCAGCTGAGATCCGGTTGGCGTTCATGTGTGGGTATGGGAAGAGCGAATTCAGCCACGACGAGGAGGTCCGGACCCTCCTCTACGTTGCGCTGTCATTCGCTTGGCTCGTGCCGCTGCTGGCGTTCCAGGGCCAACCGTACGACACGGTGATGGCGGACTTCGACCACGCCTTGACGGCGATCGAGTGGAGATAGGTGTGGCAGCCCCCATCCATGGGCAGCCAACAGTGCCGTCGGTGGATGGGGACTGCACTTTGGCGCGTAGCGCCTTAATTGTCATTCCGTAACGAGCCGCAGGCGAGTGGAGGAATCTCTTCGCCGCAGCGAACGATGCAGCCGGGCCGCTGCGGCGTATCCAGCGGGGCCGAGATTCCTCTGGTCGCTGGCGCTCCCGACGGAATGACGTTTAAGCGTTGCGCGTCAATCCCCGTCACCCGTTTTGTAGGGGAGGCCCCGCGTGGCCTCCCGTCAACGCCAGCCACGCCGATACATACCAACGAGGATTCCACCCATGGCCACCACCGGACGCGCAACGCAATCCTCGCTCGTCGACGCCAACCGACCCTCAGCGCAGGCGACCGTCGAGACCGACACGGCGGCGGTCGAAACCTTGCGGGAGCGGTTGGCGGACCCCGGCTTTCGCACGGCGGGCGGCTCTCCCCAGGGCAGCGCTGAGGCGATCCTGGCGATGTCCGCGCCGCCGGACTACACCGCCTGCCCGAACCCGTTCATCGAGGAGTGGGTGGAGCGCCATGGCCGGCCCTACGACCCGGCCAGCGAGTACCAGCGCGAGCCGTTCGCGGTCGATGTCAGCGTGGGCAAGACCGATGCGCTGTACCGCGCCCACGGCTACCACACGAAAGTGCCGCACCTGGCGATCGTGCCGTCGATCCTGCACTACACCGAGCCGGGCGATATCGTGCTCGACGGCTTCTGCGGGTCCGGCATGACCGGGGTCGCCGCGCAGTGGTGCGGGGCCGCGCCGGATTCGTACCGGCGGCAGCTGGAGATGGAATGGCTGCGCGACGGGCGGGACGCGCCGAAGTGGGGCGCCCGGCGGGCGATCCTGAACGACCTCTCGCCCGCCGCCACCTTCATCGCCGCCAACTACAACCGCCCGTTCGACGTCCTGGCGTTCGCCGACGCCGCCCGCGCCCTGCTGGACGAGGTCGACGCCGAGCTGAGCTGGATGTACGAAACCACGCACACCGACGGCCGCGTGGGCCGGATCGAGTACACCGTCTGGAGCGAGGTGTTTGGCTGCCCCAACTGCGGCGCCGACATTACCTTCACTAACGAGGCGCTCGATCTCGAAACCAAACGCGTGCGCAGCGAGTTTCCCTGTCCCGAGTGCGGATCCCTGCTGACCAAGACGCGGCTCGAACGCCAACATGTGACTGAGTTCGATCAGGCACTTGGCGAGTCGATCCGAACCTTGAAGCGCAAGCCGGTCATCATTGTCTATCGCGTGAACGGTTCGCGATTCGAAAAGACGCCGGATGACCATGACCAGCACGTCCTCGATCGCGTCCAGCGGTTGCCATTGCCCGGTGATTTCCCGACGACCGCGCTTCCCTACATGCACATGACGCACGAGCGGGCACGGATGGACACCGCTGGCGTCACGCACGTTCATCACTTCTTCCTGGCCCGCGCCGCCCACGCCCTCGCCGCGCTCTGGCGGAAGGCCAACGCCTGTCCGGACGAGCGCCTCCGGCACATGCTGCTCTACTTCGTCGAGCAGGCGATCTGGGGCATGTCGGTGTTGAATCGCTACACCCCAACGCATTTTTCCCACGTCAATCAATATCTGAATGGTGTGTATTACGTTGCTTCACAGCACGCCGAAGTTTCACCTCATTACATTCTGGAAGGGAAGCTCAAACGCCTGGGGGGTGCGTTCGACAACGACTATGCGAAGCAAGGCTTCGTTTCGATAACCACTGGAGATTGCGCGGCGCTGCCCGTTCCCGATCGTTCCGTCGACTACATCTTCACCGACCCGCCGTTCGGCGAGAACATCTACTACGCCGACCTCAACTACCTCGTCGAGAGCTGGCACGGCGTCATCACCGACGCCACGCCCGAGGCGATCATGGACCGCGCCCGTCACAAGGCGCTCCCCGACTACGGGCGGCTGATGCAGCGCTGCTTCGCCGAGTACTACCGCGTGCTCAAGCCGGGCCGTTGGATGAGCGTGGTCTTCCACAACTCCAGCAACGCCGTCTGGAACGTGATCCAGGAGGGGATGCTGGCGGCGGGGTTCGTGGTCGCCGACGTCCGCACCCTGGACAAGCAGCAGGGCTCCTTCCGCCAGGTCACCAGCTCCGCCGTCAAGCAGGATCTCGTGATCTCCGCCTACAAGCCCGCCGAGGTCTTCGAGCGACAGTTCAGGACGGAGGCGGGCACCGACGAAGGGGCCTGGAGCTTCGTCCGCCAGCACCTCGCCCAGCTCCCGGTCGTGGTCGAGCGGGGCGGCTTCGTCGAGCGGATCGCCGAGCGGCAGCCCTTCCTGCTCTTCGACCGGATGGTGGCCTTCCACATCCAGCGCAACGTCACCGTGCCGCTCTCGGCCGCCGCCTTCCTGGTCGGTGTCCAGCAGCGCTTCACCGAGCGCGACGGCATGCTCTTCCTGCCCGGCCAGGTGCAGGAGTACGACGAGGCGCGGCTGCGGCTCTCCCAAGTCGCCCAAATCCCGATGATCGTCACCGACGAGAAGGCGGCGATCGTCTGGCTGCGCCAGCAGCTCGATCCCGCCCTGGGCGGTTCGCCGCTGACCTACCAAGAAATCCAGCCGCGCTTCCTCACCGACCTGCGGCAGGTCAAACAAGAGGACCTGCCGGAGCTGCGCGACATGCTCGCCCAGAACTTCCTGGAGAACGCCCAGCACCGCTGGTTCGTGCCGGACCCCGGCAAGGCGGAGGACCTGGAGCAGATCCGGCGGCGGGACCTGCTGCGGGCCTACCAGATCTACGTCGACGGCAAGGGGAAACTGCGGTCGTTCCGGTTCGAGGCCGTGCGCGCCGGGTTCGCCGATGCCTACCGCCAGGGCCGGTTCGCGGAGATCGTGCGGCTGGCGGAGCGCATCCCCGCCGACCGGCTCCAGGAAGACCCCGACATGCTGATGTACTACGACAACGCGAGCCTCAGGGTTGGGTGATCCCGCGCTCCCGATGCCGCAGTCCGTGCTGCGCCACTTCCCGGCCCACGTCCACGCCCTGACCGTGGTCTCGGACCGCGACGGCCTGCTGGCGGACGAGGAGGTGGCCGGCGTGCTCGCCGACCGTGGCTTCACGCTGGTTGCGGAAGACGATCCGGTCCGGCTCCGGGTCCGGATCGAGGATCTCAGGCCGTGGACGCCGGAGCGGCCCGTGATCGTCGTCACCGCCGGCGAGTTGCGGGGGGTGCCGTTCGACCTGTGGCGGCAGGGGCGCCACGTCACCCTGTCGCTCCACGATTTCTTCACCAGGCTGGCGTACCCGATCGTAAAATCGCTCGCCCCCGCCCAGCGGGCGCGGCTGGCCGCCGCCGTGGAACCGCTAGCGACGCTCGGCGAGTCGTCGAGCATCGACTTCATCCTGCGCCAGGCCTTCGACCTGGATGCCTTCGACCTGGATGCCTTCGACCTGGCCAATCCCGCCGGCCTGGTGAGTTGGCTGAACCACCATCACGCGCGGAACGAAACCCTGCCGGCCCGGCTTCGCGACGCGCTGCTGACGAGATTGCAGGTGGCGCCTGGGCTGCGGGAACTCGGCCTCGATGTCGCCACCTTGCTCGACGATCGGGAGGCCTACGACCGCTTCGTGCGGGCGCAGTGGGACAGGTTCGTCCGGCGCTCGACGGGCGCCTC
>JBGTNF010000097.1:0-2601 GCA_041743205.1 Thermomicrobiales bacterium
CAGGACTGGGTGCACGCGATCCGCACCGGGGATTGGGGCGTTAACGCCCCGTCGTTCGCCGACGGCGCCAAGGTCCAGGAAATCATCGACGGTGTCTTCCGGTCCGGCGCGCAGGGGCGCTGGATCGACACCAGTGGATCCCGGTGGCTGGTCGGCGTCGGACGTTCCGCGTTGCCGAACACGCCCATATAATGGCGTCCGGCGGCGAACCGGAGTCCGCACCCTGGCGGATCCCGTCAACGGGAACCCACCGGGTATTTCCCTACGAATGAGGTGCCTGTCATGGCCACTGCCGCGGCAACGTCCGACCTGATCGTGTCGCCCGGAACCGAGGTCGACACCCCGGCCCTGGTCGTTTCCGAGGAGCTCCTGCACCGCAATATCGCCGGCATGGCCGCCTTCGGGGCCAGCGTCGGCGTCTCGCTGCGGCCGCACATCAAGACCCACAAGACGGTCCAGATCGCCCGCCTGCAAATCGCGGCCGGCGCGATCGGCGTGACCTGCGCCAAGGTCGGCGAGGCCGAGGTCATGGTCGACGAGGCCGGGATCGACGATGTGCTGCTGGCCTACCCCACCATTGGCGAGGCCAAGTTCCGTCGGCTGGTGGCGCTCATGGACCGGGCCCGGATCGTGGTCGCCACCGACTCGCTGGAAGCTGCCCGGATGATGTCGGCGGCGATGACACGCTACGACCGGCGGCTCGACGTGATGCTCGAGGTCAACACCGGCCAGCATCGCTCCGGCGTCATGGTCGGCGCCGAAACGGTGGCGATCGCACTCGACATCCTGCGCCTGCCCAACCTCAACCTGGTGGGGATCATGACCCATGAGGGTCACGCCAACAGCGCCCCGCCGGACGAGATCGAAGGCATCGCCATCACCGCCGGCGAGGCGATGGTGGAAACGGCCGAGGAGATCCGGTCCCACGGCGTCGAGCTGCCGACCGTCAGCGTTGGCTCCACCCCCGCCGCGTTCTACACGCCAACGGTGGCGGGTGTAACCGAGATGCGGCCGGGAACGTACGTCTTCAACGATGTTTCCGCCTTCCGCTACGGGCGTTTTGGCGTGCGGGATTGCGCCGCGCGCTTCGTGGCGACCGTGGTGAGCCGCCCGGATCGCAGCCGCGCCGTGCTGGACACCGGGGCCAAGTCGCTGGCAATGGACCCGAGCCGGGCGCACCCCGGCCACGGCTACATCGTTGGTCACCCGGACGTGACGATCGCCAAATTGAGCGAGGAGCACGGCGTGTGCGAAGTGCCGGACGGCGAGGACGGATTCGAGATCGGCGACCGGGTCGAGGTCATCCCCAACCACGTCTGCCCGACCGTGAATCTGATGGACGAGCTGCTGATCGCCCGCGACGGCCAGATCGTCGACACCTGGAAGGTCGCGGCGCGGGGCCGGGTGCGGTAGCGAACCCATTTTCGCGTCGGTTGGCGCCGGAAACGCAGCGACATCAGCCCATACGCCCGCCCACCGTGTTCCCACGGTAGGCGGGCGCCTTGCCCATCCTCCAAAGACGATCCGCCAGCCGACTAGAGCAGGCGGGCGACGATCGGGCAATTGACGATGAAGCCGGTCGAGCCGAACGGCGCGCCCGGCATACCAGTGATGTGCCCCTGCTGGGCCATGCCGAGGTACTGGAACTCGTCGATCATGCGTGATCGATACCCGGCGTCGATCGCTTCCTGGGTCCAGATTCCCAGGTTGAGGTCCCAGAGCGGGCTGTAGTCGAGGGCGATCGTCGGCACGCCGCCGAAGACGTTCAGCGGTCCCGTGCCTTCGCCCATCAACGCGCTGTTGAGCCCCTGACGTTGCGGATTGTCGGCGCCGGTCGGACCGTTGGCCGTGACGAAGAGCCGCTCGACGGCGCTAAAGGCGCCATCGTCGAAGCCGACCTGGATGTTGCTCATGGCCGGCGCGTACGTCGCCTGCTCCAGCGTCGCTACCACCGCGTCCGACGCCTCGAAACTCATGTAGAAGACGGGCCGGGCGAAACTGAACCCGACGACCATTTGGATCGTGACGGTTTGCTCCTCGGGGCAAATCGACACGACCCGGTCGTGGACCAGGCTGTGGTCGACATCGCCGTCGCAGAAGGCGAGGTCTTCGGCGGTGTTGCCGAAGGCGATAATGGGAGCGTTGTAAATGTGCCCGCCCGCATTTTCGATCTTCACCAGCGGGCTATAGGCTTCGTCGCCGATCGATCCCGGTTCGGCCACTGAAGGTGGGAAGGCAGCCTCGCCTCCGCCTGGCGTGAGCACCATTTCAGGCGTGAAATCAACCGTGCCTTCGTCGAAGGTCAAGGTCAGGTCTTGTTCCAGGTTGCCGGTGCGCACGGCGCCCTCGACATCAGCGTAGGCGAGCTTGGCGGAATGGTTCAGGCCGAGCGCCTCGGCATTCGCCTGGTCAGTGGTGTCGGTAAGCACGTACCAGACTGGCGTACCATCGGCCATCCGGCCCTGGTAGAGGGGAAGCGTAATCGTGCCCGCCTCCATGTCGATCTCGCCCGCGCGAAGCAGCTCGACGGGGCCAACCAGGTTCTTGTCGACTTCGGAAGGCGGCGGACCGAAGTAGGTGGCCGGGATATCCGCCCCAATC
>JBGTNF010000098.1:0-8182 GCA_041743205.1 Thermomicrobiales bacterium
GTGCGGGAGCAACTCATGGCCGGCATTGCCGGCTCAGGACCAAATGCGTTCATCCTCCTCAACTTCATACGGAGTGAAGCGGCCAAGGTCAATCCCGACGCCCAGATCCTCGGCCTGGCGCCTCCGGGCCACGATGGCGGCGAAGGTGTCGCCTACAACATCGGCGGCTGGTTTGGGCAATTCGCGATCCCAACCGCGGTCGGAGCCGACGACGCCCGCATGGAAGAGCTGCTGGGCATCACCAACTACTTCGGGGCTCCTTTCGGCAGCGAGGAATACAACTTCCTCGTCTACGGCATCGAGGGTGTGCACCACACGCTGAACGACGACGGCTCCCGCACGCTGACCGAAGCGGGCGAGCGGGATGTCTTCAACCCGTCGCTCGGTGCGCTCAATGTGCTCTACAGCCCGAACCGGGACGAGATCGAGTACGTGCAGTCGCTGATGGCGGCCCAGACCCGGGTTGGGCTCTTCTCGCCGACCGTCAACCTCTACGCCCCGGCCGCCTCAGAGTTCGCGGGGGAGCTGAGCCAGCTCTATACCGACCGGAAGATCGACATCAGTACGGGCCGGGCGGGGATGGAAGACCTCGACACCTTCATCTCGGAATACATGAGCCGCGGCGGCGACCAGATTCGCACCGAATTCGAGGAAGCCTACGCCGAGGCGCAATCGCAGTAACCCGGATTGTTCGCGAAGCGGCCCCTTGGCGGCTGAACCGGGATCGTGAAGGGTGATGCATCTTGTTCCCGCTCGGCCGGGAGGGAGCGCGTTAGATTGTCATTCCGCAGCGAGCCGCAGGCGAGTGGAGGGATCTCCTCACCGCAGTGAGTGTTGGGTGACATGGCCCTGCGGGGCGAGATTCCTCTGGTCGGCTGCGCCTCCCGGCGGAATGACATTTCAGCGCTTCGCGCCGAGGTGTCGCATGCACTGGTGGGTGAGATGCGCACCGCGTACCGATGCGCATCGCCCGGCACGCGAGCATGTTCCCTCACTGTCGAGCCGAGGTTCGGATGAGCCGGGCACCGTTCTTTCGTTACGTACCGGATGCGCGGCGCGACGGTGCCGCGCATCCAGCCAGGCGGGTCATGGAAATCGCGACGTCACACAGCTTGCCGGCGCCGAAGAGAGCGGGGAAACACCGCGCCTCGCTGGCACGCCGGATGTGGAACAACCGGTGGATGTATCTCCTCATGGCGCCAGGGATCGTCTTCTTCCTGGTCTTCATCTACCTGCCGCTGATCGGGAACGTCATCGCCTTCAAGGACTATTCGCCATTCCTCGGCTTCGAACGGAGTCCCTGGGTTGGTTTGGAGAATTTTCGGAAACTGTTCACCGATCCAGATTTCGGGCGGGCGTTGCGCAACACCTTGCAGATCGAGGCGCTGCAACTGCTCTTCGCCTTCCCGGCGCCCCTGGCGCTGGCCCTGCTCTTCAACAGCATGGTGAGCGAGAAATCCAAGCGCATGGTGCAATCCATCGTCTACCTGCCGCACTTTCTCTCCTGGGTGATCGTCATCTCGCTCTGGCAGGAAGTGTTCGGCGGCGACGGCTTCCTCAATCAATACCTGCGCAACCAGGGAATCGGCACCGTCAACATCATGAGCAACTCGGACATCTTCAAGCCGCTCGTGGTGCTGCAGATGATCTGGAAAGAGGCCGGCTGGGGCACGATCCTGTTCCTGGCCGCGTTGACGAAAATCGATGTCAGCCTCTACGAGGCGGCCGTGATCGATGGGGCGGGACGCTGGCGACGCCTGCGCGACGTAACGCTGCCCGGCATCCGGCCGGTGATCGTCCTGCTGCTGATCCTCCACCTCGGGTTCGCGCTCTCGGTCGGGTTCGAGCAGTACTACCTGCAGCGCAATGGCGTTGGCGCCGGCGCCGCCGAAGTGCTCGACACGTTCATCTACTTCCGGGGCATCCAGAACGGCGACTGGGGCTTCGCGACGGCGGTCGGCATGGTCCGGGGCGTGGCCGGCGCAATCCTCATCTTCACCGCCAACTGGTTCGTCAAGAAAATGGGCGAGGAGGGCGTGCTCTGATGGCTGCATCCCATCCCGATCGCACCAGCCGGCGATTGCCGATCACGGGGAAACCAACAACTTTCCGGCAACGGGTCAGGGAATGGCTGAAACCGAAGAAGCAGGCGCCCTGGATGGAAAATCCCCATCCGCTCCTGCTGATCGGCAAGGGACTCCTGCTGCTCCTGATCGTCCTCGTGATGCTCTTTCCGTTCGTCCATATACTGGCCGTCAGTTTCTCGTCGTCCACGGATGTCCTGGGCGGCGGCCTGATCCTCTTCCCAACGAACCCGACACTCGATGCCTACCGGGTCATCTTCAACGACGGCACCGTGGTGCGCGCGCTCCGGGTCAGCGCGCAGCTCACGATTTTCGGCACCTTCGTCCAGATCGTCGCGACCACGGCCATGGCCTATGGGCTCTCCAAGCCCGGCGTGCCCGGTTCGAGGGCCATCCTCCTGATGGCGCTTGGGGCGATGCTCTTCTATCCGGGCATGATCCCAAGCTTCCTGCTGATCAAGGAACTGGGTTTGCTGGACACCTATCCAGCCCTCATCTTGCCGGGATTGATTGGAGCCTTTAACCTCATCATCCTGCGCCAATTCTTCATGAACATCCCGCAGGAGCTGCTCGACTCGGCGCGGCTGGACGGCGCTTCGGATATCCGCCTCCTGTTCAGTATCGTGCTCCCACTTTCGAAAGCGGTGCTCGCCGTGATTTCGCTGTTCTACGCGGTCGGCATCTGGAACAGCTTCTTCAACGCGATTCTCTACATCAATACGCCGAGCAAATGGCCGATGCAGGTCGTGCTGCAGCAGATTGTGCTCGAAGGCACACCGCTCAACCCAGCATCCGTCCTCGATCCCAACCGTCCGCCGCCGCCGCCAGCCACGATCGAAATGGCCGTGGTGGTAGTGGCAACGCTGCCGATTCTGCTGGTCTATCCATTCCTGCAGAAATACTTCACGCGTGGCGTCCTCACCGGGGCCATCAAGGGGTAGCGCGTGGCGATGAACACCGGCCCGGTTCACCACAAGCTGCTTGCCCTTCGCTATCGTCGTCACGCCCAGGCGAAAGAGGAGATGCCCTGTGCCAACTGAAGACGCCTTCGCATTCACCCCAACGCCACTGATCGTGCTGAAGCAGGACCGGCCTCACCAGGTGTGTCGTGTCCGCCTGCCGGAAGGACTCGCTCCCGACGCCAGTCTCGAACTGACCCGCGGCGGAGACCGGTATGCCTGGACCGGCGCCGTCCTGACCGGCGATCTCCTGCTGCCGGAGGTCGCCGGGCCAGTGACTGGTTCGGCCACGCTCACCAGCGGCGGCGCGACGTGGACCGCCACGGTCGCATTCGCGCCGGTGCGCCGCTGGAAGGTCTTCCTCGTCAACCACTCGCACACCGATATCGGGTTTACCCATCCCTACCTCGACTGCATCGATGTCCACGTCAAGAACGTGCGCATGGCGCTAGAGTTGATCGAGGCAACCGCGGATTGGCCGGGGGAGTCGCGCCTGCGGTGGACGGTGGAGTCGGCCTGGCAGGCGCAACACTTCCTCCGCGCCTATCCCGGGGACCGGCAGCGCCTGGCCGCGGCCGTGCAGGCAGGTCTGATCGAAATCGAGGCGCTCTACATCCACAGCTACTTCGACATCCTCAGCCGCGAGCAGCTCGTGCGGTCACTCTCGCTGGCCGAGGAGCTTCGCCGTGACCTGGACATCCCGATCACCTCCGCCATGATCTGCGATGTGCCGGGCTGCTCCTGGTCGCTCGTCGACCTCTTCGCCGCGTCCGATGTGCGGTACCTGGCGATGGCGCCGAACAACTTCATCGCCCCGTTTCACGCGCAGACCGACCTGAAACGCCCCTTTATCTGGCAGGGTCCGGCCGGGGGGCGAGTGCTCGTCTGGTTCACCAGCGACCCATCGTGGGCGTACATCGAGGGAGCCAGGATCGGGTTCTGGGATTCGCTCGAAGCGGTCGCGGAAAAGCTGCCCGCCCACCTCCTGGGTCTGGAGGCCGCTGAGTATCCGTACGACGCCGTGCAATTCCAGTTGGGGAGCGACAACCGGCCACTTCGCCTACTCCCCTCGTCGATTGCCCGGCAGTGGAACGCCACCTACCTCTCCCCACGCATCGAGATCGCGACGACATCGCAATTCTTCCGGCACATGGAGGCTCGCTACTCGGACCACTTCCCGGTCGTCTCCGGCGAGTGGCAGAGCAGTTGGTCCGAGACGTCGTTGCACTACCCGCACGAGGCGGCCCTCAGTCGCCGCAACCATCACACGTTGAGCGAATGGGAACGCTACTCCGCGATCGCCACCTGGATGAACGAGGCGTACATCCCGCCGCTAGAAGCGATCGACGATGCCTACGATGCCTCGTTGCTGTTCGACGAACACGGCGGCCCCAAGGGGGTCTGGCTGCCCCGCAGCGACGACGAAGCGCTCGCGGCGGTCACGCAGGGTTACGCGCTGTTCGAGTCCGAAACCAAACCGGCCATTGCGGGCCGGACGGCGGCCATCGCCGCCGCGACCGGGGCCCAGCGCACCGGGGACGAACCGGTCATCGTCGTCTGGAATCTCTGTTCCTGGCCTCGGAGCGGTCCGGTCGATGTCGATCCGCCAGGCGATAGCCCCAGGTTTCAGGCGGTGGACGAACTGACGAGCGAGGCCGTTCCGTACATGACCACCGGCGATGAACGCCACGTGCTGCAGGTCGCCGATATTCCCCCGTATGGATACCGGCGCTTCCGCCTCACGTTGGATGCGGTCGAGGAGCCAGGCTGGCCGGTTCCCGCACCCACCGCACACGTCGAGGAGGGGCGGGCAACGCTCGAAAACGAGCGGTTCTCGATGCGGGTCGACGCCACTGGCGTGATCAGCAGTCTGGTCGACCAGCAAACCGGCCGGGAACTAATCGACCAGACGGGCTGGCCAGGTGGGAATGCCTTCACGCGCTACCGGACGGAGCCAAACGGCCCGAGCCCGGGTGGTGACTTCAACGCCGACCGGCGGCTCTACGATGGAGTGCCGATCGGTGGTTGGGTCGTCCAGCCAGAGCGGGTTGAAATGGATGACATCACGATCGCGAAGCTGCCCGGCTCGGCCAGAGTCGAGACGCGCGCGCAGATCGATGGCATGTACGACTGGCGGAGCGAAATCACCCTGCACGAGGACTGGATCGAGGTCCGGAACCGGCTTTCGTGGCTGCGGTTTCCCGCGGATTCCGAGATGCTCTACGTCGTCTTTCCGTTTGCGCTGGACCACCCCGAAATCCGCCATGCGAGCCAGTTCGCGATTGTCGATCCGAATCGCCAGACCCTGACCGGCAGCAACCATGACTTCTTTGCGATCCAGGAGTGGACCGATCTTTCCGCCGACGGCGTGGGCGTTACGGTGTCGTCCGACGATCTGCCGCTGGTCGACTACGGCGGGATCAACATGCGGCAATTCAAGCGACGGGTCGATCCCGAGCGCGGGGTGCTCGCCTTCCGAGCCGCTGCCATCCACAACGCGCCGCCGGAGGCGGGTTCGCCGTGGGGCAAGGATCCATACCTCGAGCTTCGCTTCGCGATCCGGCCTTACACCGGATCGTTCGACCCACTCGCCGCCCATCGTTTCGGGGAGGGGCAGGCGTCACCGCTGGTGGCCCGGTGCCTGCCCGCCAAACATCCGGGCGAGTGGCGGCAATCGTCCGCGAGCCTCATCGCGATCGAGGGCGACACGGCGCTGATCGCCGGCCTGAAGGCGGCGGCCGATGGACGCGGAACGATCGTGCGCGTCTGGGAATCGGCCGGCCGCCGCTCGACCGTGCGCCTCACCTTCCCGCACCACGAGCTGCTTGGCTCGTGGCGAACGACCCCCGCCGAACGGGATACGGGCCGGATGGCGATCGCCCAAAACGCGGTGGTGTTCGAGCTCGACCCCTTCCAGCTCGTCAACCTGCGTTGCCAGGTGGGCCGCTGAATGACGCGCCGCGAAAAGAAACGACTCCAGGAGCGTGAGCCATGCCACTGATCCAGGAACATGACCAGGATTTTCCCGCCTGGTGCGAATTGCGATCGTTTGAGATCGTTCGGCTGGGGCCGGGAGCGACGTCATTCATCATCTCCCCGGCGGCGGAACCGAAGAGCGTGCTGATCGTCGGACGGGGACACGCGAAGACTGATACCGCCAGCCTGGAAGAGGGTGACATCCTGGACCTGGAGGGAGCCTCGGCCACTTTCGTGGCGGGTGTGGCGGGCGCAACCCTGATCCGGCTGAGTGGACACTGGGGCCACGAGACCGGCGGTCTCGGCCTCTTCGGGGTGCATGAGGCCGACTCGCCAACGGATACGGGCGATCCGGTCGAGTATCTCAAGGCCACGACCTTCGATGCCCACTTTCACGACTGCGACGAGTACTGGATCGTCTTCGAGGGGCGCGGTACCGCCGTCTCGGAAGAGATTGCCTGGAGCGTCGCTCCCGGTGATTGCATCGCGACCGGAATGGGCCACCACCATGACTTCCCACAAGCGTCCGAGCCGGTACGCGCAGTCTTCTTCGAAACGACGCTGCAAGGAGCGAAGCGGAAAGGACACCTCTGGAATCATACGCATGGCCCGGCCATACCCCAACCGGAACGTATCTGACCGCTCAGGGAGCAATGAACGATGACCTATCGCGTGATCCAGGTTGGCACGGGCGGCATGGGATCCTTCTGGTGCCGTGGCATCCTGCCGCCCTTCATCGAATCGGGCCGGATCGAGGTCGTGGCGGCGGTCGATATCGTCCCGGACATGCTCGCGCATGCGCGCCACGGGCTGGGCCTGCCACCGGAACGATGCTACACCGATGCCCGGACGGCCTTCGCCAACCACCCGGCCGACGCCTGCACGATCGTGGTTCCGCCGGCCGCACACGAGCAGATCGTCGATCTCGCCCTGTCGCACGGGATGGACATCCTCTCGGAGAAGCCGATTGCCGATACGATGGCGGCCTCGATTCACATCGCCTCCAGGGTTGCTGCGGCGAACCGGAAGATGGGCGTGACGATGAGCCATCGCTTCGACCAGGACAAGTCGACGCTCCGGTCTCTGCTCCAGTCAGGCGATTACGGACCACTGGACTACCTCGTGTGCCGGTTCACCTGCAACAACCGGCGGTTCGGCAGCTGGGGCCGGTTCCGGCACGAGATGCCCGACCCGCTCCTCATCGAAGGCGCGATCCACCACCTCGACATCCTGGCCGATCTCGCCGGCAGCGCCTGTACCACCGTTTTTGCCCAGACCTGGAACCCCGCCTGGGGCGAATTCGCCGGAGACTCGCAGGCGCTGATTTCCCTCGGCTTCGAAAACGGGGTCCGCGCCATGTACGAAGGCGCGAAATCCAACGCCAGCGGCCTGAACGGCTGGGGGCAGGAGTACATCCGGGCCGAGTGTCGGGATGCGACGATCGTGCTCGATCGCCGCGCCATCGAGGTCCGGCGTCACCAGGCGGGTAGGGACCCGGATGGCGGGATCGAGCGGTATCCCTTGCTGGAGCGCGAGCGTTGGGGCCACGGCTGGTTGCTCGAGCAGTTTCTGGGCTGGCTCGAGGGCGGTCCGCCGATGCCAACCGCGGTTGCCCCGAATCTGCGCTCGACGGCGACGGTGTTCGCGGCTATCGAAAGCAGCCGGACAGGTCAGGCCGTGGCTATCGAACCTTTCTTCGAAGCGGCGTGCCAGGCTGCGGTTGGGGCATCCGTGTGGTGAGTCGGACCCTCAAGGCCACGTCACCAGCGGATACCCTTGCTGACTGGGCGTGTATGCATGTCGGCGCGGTCGGCGATCGGCCAGGCGCGGAGCTCGTCGACGATGCCGATCAGCTTGGCGACGGCCGCCTCCAGGATCACTTCACCTTTTTCCGCCGTCGCGGTGCGGGCGTCGCCGTGAACGCCGAGTTGCGTCCAGCGGCCCCAGTAATCGTTGAAGCGGACGTTCGAGGTGCTGTCCGAGCTGAAGTACGTGCCCATCACGTCGTCGTCGGCCCCGGCGAGGTCCATCTGGACGCGGCTGGCGTCGAGGTGGAGGTAGAGCGAGGTTTCGAACTCGTCGGCGTGGGCCACGACCGGCGTGTCCTTGACCTCGTTGAAAGCGTCGAGCGCGAGGCCGATGTAGTTGACGGCGACGCAGAGG
>JBGTNF010000099.1:0-6391 GCA_041743205.1 Thermomicrobiales bacterium
CAGCGAGCGCGAGCGAAACACGAAGGTGACGGGGCGCCATGCCGAGGACGATGCCGCAATCCCGCGTTCGCCTCGCCGGGCTGGCGCTCGCCGCCATCAGCCTGGTCCTGGCCGTGACGCTCCTGGTCCGGGCGATCGTGATTCACGACGGCTTGGCGGGCGCGCGCGACGCCGGAGGGCTGACCGCCACGCTCCTGGCGTTCCTGTTCTTCGCCCTCGCCGTCATCGTGCTCGTGTTCCAGCCGGAGCGGCGAACCCTGCGGAGCCTGCAATGGACCGCCCATTCCTCGGCCGTGGCGATCTTCATTGCCTTCACCGGGGTTTGGCTCCTGGTCGGGGCCGAGGTTCACACGGAACCGGGAATCGGTACCGAGGTCACCACCGGGGACGAAGTCGATGACGTGCTGGGCTCGGCGGCCGACGCTGCCTATCAGGTGCCCACCGGCGTCTACGTGCAATCGCTCGAGTTCCTGAGCGCCAACAATGTCCAGCTCACTGGCTACGTGTGGCAAACCTGGGATGCGTCGATCCCGCCGGAGGTGACGCGGGGATTCGTACTGCCGGAGGCGATCGAGGAAGCGTACGAATCGCGGGAGGCCTATCGCGAGGTCAACCAGGATGGCAGCGAAACGATCGGCTGGTACTTCCACGCCATCGTCCGCCAGCAGTTCGATTACCGGCAGTACCCGTTCGACCGGCAGGATGTCTGGCTGCGGCTCTGGCACGCCGACCTGGCAGGCAACGTCATCCTGACCCCGGATTTCGCCGCCTACGCCGACATCGACCCCGGCGCACTGCCGGGCTTGATGCAGGATTTCGTCTACGAAGGCTGGGACCCGGAGTTCACGGGCTTCAGCATCGCCGACAGCGGGTTCAACACCTCGTTCGGGCTCGACCGGCCGGTGATCCCGGAAACGCGCCCCGATCTCTACTACAACGTCGGCCTGCAGCGGAACTTCCAGGGCCCGCTGCTGGATCACCTCCTGGCCCTGCTCGTCGTGGCCCTCTTGCTCTTCGCGACGGTGCGCCTGACGACGATGGACGAGGACCACCAGCGGCGGCGCGGCAACCTGGTCTTCGATGTGCTGGGCTTTTGCGCGGCGCTGATGTTCATCGTGATCCTGGCCCACAACGGGATCCGCGGCTCGGTCTCGCCGGACCAAATCGCCTATATGGAGATGTTTCCGTTCCTGCTCTACATCTCCATCCTGCTGGTCGCGATGAACGCGATCCTGCTTACGTCGTCCCATCCGCCCCGGCTGATCTCGTACCGGGACAACATCGTGGCCCGGCTGCTCTACTGGCCGTTGCTGCTCGGCGCCCTGCTCGTGATCACCCTGTTCACCCTGGTCTGGTAGCGCCAGTGGGAAGGCCCGCATGGACACCGAAACGCCGCTGACCGGCGGCAACGTCACCCGCGTTACGCGGCTGGGAGCAGTCGTCCATCGGGAAGCCGGCCCGTGGACGTCAACCGTGCATGCGCTGCTGCGCCATCTGCGCGCGGCCGGCTTCGCCGCGGCTCCGGAACCGCTTGGATTCGACGCCCAAGAAGGCCGCGAAATCTTGGGGTTCATCGAAGGCGTCGCCGGTTTCTTCAGCGCCGGCCGAATCGCGCCGCCAACCCTCTGGTCCGATACGGTCCTGGTCGAGGCGGCCAGGCTGCTCCGCCGCTACCACAACGCGACGCGGGGCTTCGCACCTCCCCTGGACGCCGTCTGGCAGTTCGCCCACCCCGACCCCGCCCGGCACGAGGTGATCTGCCACAACGATTTCGCCCCGTTCAACTGCGTCTTCGTCGACGGCCACATCCACGCCATGATCGACTTCGACACGGCGGGTCCCGGTCCGGTGGCGTGGGATGTCGCCTACGCGGCCTATCGCTTCGTGCCGCTGGCCGCGCCGGAGCGGTTGTCAGCACTGGGTTGGCGCGAACCGCCGGACACGGGCCGCCGCCTGAAGCTGTTTTGCGATGCCTACGGGCTGGACGATCGGGCCGGCTTCCTGGCGGTGATCGTCGAGCGGATCGCGGCCACGCGACGGATGTTGCTCGACGGGGCGGCCAACGGACACGCCGGATACCAGCGGCTCATCGCCGAGGGTGGCCACATCGACGGACTGGACGCGGATGGCGCGTTCGTGCTGGCCCACGCGCAGCTCCTGCAAGACTGGGTCGGCCGGCACTGACACACCGGTCGCCACTGACGTGCAAGGGTCCGGGCACATCCATCCCGTTTGAATTTACCCTCCCCTGGCCGCGGTCAGAATCGCCTCTGGACCAGGACCAATGGGCAATTCAATGTCCAATGCGGTTGGGCGCCCGCCAGCAAGACGCGCGTTATTATGGAAATACTGCTCACCCCGGGCGCTCACATCAGGAAAGCGATTCGTGTTCGCATCGCGAACGGAACACGCTCTCACTTCATGGGTCCACGCCGATTGACGATCAGCAAACGGAGTGCACGATGCGACGATCCCGGTTCGGCCTGCCTCTTGTCCTCTTGCTTGCCCTTGGGCTGCTCTCCCTGTTCCACCCGGGACCAGCCACCGCCCAGGCGAGAGTCTGCGCCACCAGTGTGACGACCGTGCCAGGCTCCGGCGGTTCCTCGACGCTCGATCCCCGCCTCCGCAACAACAGCCCGGCGGGCCTCGTCCAGGCCACCGGTGAACCGGATGCGACGGTATCGCTCCGTTATGTCTCGCTTGGATTCGGCGGCAGCCTCACGGCCACGCTCGCCAGTCCAGGCGTGTCGACCGACGGCACGGCCAACTCCGATCTCTTCGTTTACGAGAATGGAACCCTGGCCGAGTTCGTTTTCGTCTCGATCAGCACGGATGGCGTCACCTTCATCGACATCGGCCTGACCGGCTCCCAGAACGCCGGCATCGACCTCGACGCGATACCCGGAGTTACGCCGGGTATCGCGTCGATTACCCGTTCGTCCGCGTGATCGACGACAGTGTCGGCGGCAACAACAATTCGGATACGGATGGCGCGGATATCGACGCCATTTGCGGAACCAACACGGGCAATCTCTCACCGGACGCCGTCGACGATGCACGAACGTTCGACGTTGGGGACGCCTACGCGTTCAACGTGCTGGAGAACGACACCGACCCTGACGACGATGACGTCGAAGTCGAAAGCTTCACCCAGCCCGCGTCCGGTCAAGGCACGGTCGCCATCGGCGAGGCCGGCGATCTCGTCTACACGCCGCCAGCCAGCGATTTCTCCGGCGTCGTGACATTCACCTATACAATCGTCGATGGCAACGGCGGACGAGACACCGCGACCGTCACCATCACCATCAATGCGCTCCAACCCACGGCCACCAGCGCACCGACTGCGACGGCCACCAGCGCACCAACTGCCACTCCAACTGTTGAGCCCACGGCCACGGCGACGGTGGAACCGACTGCTACTGCGACTCCGAGTCCGGAGCCTACGGCCACACCCACCACCGCGCCAACTTCCACCATTGAGCCTACTGCCACTCCAACTATCGAGCCTACTGCCACGGCCACCGCCGAACCCACTGCCACCGCGACGACGACACCAACAGCCACCGCGACAACAGAGCCCACGGTCACTGTCGAACCTACGGTCACCAACACCCCTCAACCATCGCCGACCACGGAGCCCACGGCGACACCAACCCGGGAACCAACTGCCACGGCAACGACCGGGCCGACTGCCACCGCGACAATGGAGCCCACCGCCACCACCGAACCAACCGCCGTAGTGACAATGGAGCCCACCGCCACGGCGACGACGGAACCTACGGCTACCGCAACCGTTGAGCCGACCATGGAACCTACGGCTACCGCAACCGTTGAGCCGACCATGGAACCAACGGCGACCCCAACTGTTGAGCCCACGGCCGCCACCGAGCCGACCGCCACGGCGACAACAGAGCCCACGGACACGCCAACGGCCGACCCAACCGAGATTCCGACAATCGTCGCTACAGCGACCTCGGAGCCTCCCACGCCGGCGCCGACCGACATCCCATCCTCGCCGGGCATCTCGCTCTTCAAGACGGCCGATATCGACGGCGTGGTGTTCGAAGGCAACACGTTTACCTATCGCTTCCGTGTCACCAATACGGGCAATGTGCCGCTCTTCGACGTTTCGGTGAGCGATTCGCTGCCCGGTCTCGGTCCGGTCAGCCCGGGATCCGTGGCGGAAATCGCGCCGCTCGGCGTGGCCGAGTTCACCGCCAGCTACACCGTCACCGCTGACGATGTCGCCAACGGGATCGTCGTCAACGAAGCCCAGGTCACCGCCTTCGACGGCAGCGGCGCCGTCTTCGCCTCAACCGCGGACACCCGCATCCGGGCCTGCAACACGGTCGCCACGGAGGAGGCAACGACCGAGCCGGTCGCAACGGCCACCATCATCAATGTCGCCGACTCCACCGCGACCGAACTGCCTGTCGAAACGATGGCGCCTGACCCAACCGACGTTCCCGCCACCGAGCCAGTCGTCACGCCGACTGATATTCCAGCCCTTCCGACGGATGTTCCCGCCGATCCGACGGACGTTCCGGCGCTGCCAACCGATGCGGCGATTGAGCCGACTGCGCCGGTTATCGCCACCGAAGAACCGGAATCGGGCTCCCGCCCCGGACTCCACGCCTTCCAGCAGCCGAACGATATTCCGTCGTGCGAACCGATCCCGCAGCCAACCGAACCCCCCGCGCCAACCCAGCCCGCTGGCGACGACGATGGTGACAACAACGGCGGAAATGGCGGAAGCGGCGGTGGAGTTGGTGAGAGTGGCGGTGGAGTTGGTGAGAGTGGCGGTGATGGTGGCAGCGCCGCCGGTTCCGGCAACAGTGGAGACAACGTCGTTGCTGGCGCGAGCGACACGGTCGTCGTCAACCAGCTTCCGGGAACTGGCGCGAACCCGGCGTCGAACGCGAGCCTTTACCTGCTGATGGTTCTGGGCGCAGCCATGCTTCTGGCCATCGGCGCCCTCGTCGTTCGCCACGCCAAACGCTGACGTCGTCCCGCGTGCGGCGGACGCCTGGAAACGGTGTCCACCGCACGCGGGGAATCAGTCAATCCGCCGTGGTCGGGGTCACATGCTCGACAGCGACCCGGTCGCGAACGATCAGGCGGCGGTAGAGCCCGACGATCGGCGAGAGCACCAGCGCCGAACCGAGCAGCGCCGCCCGCACCGACACCGAACTGCCAACCCAGCCCAGGGCCGGACCGCCCGCCACCTGCCCGATCGCGTTGGCCTGGCCCACCATCGAGATCACCGTCGCCCGCGAGGAGGATTCCAGGTTCCGGTTCAGCCACGCCGCCTCGACCGGCCCGCTAATTGCCCCGAGCATGCCGCGCAACCAGAGCATTCCGAACGCCAGCCACAGGTTCCCGCTGAGGGCGAAGACCACGACCGCGCCGACCTGGATCGCCGCGGTGACCGCCAGCAGCCGGGCCGGCACTCCCGTGCCGAGCGACTCCGGGTTGCGCCGCTTGAAGATTTCCGATGCGGCCAGCCCCAGCAACGTGCTGACCACGCCGCTGATCCCGAACCAGATCACCGGGCTGTCGGTCCCGAAGATCGTCGGAAAGTCGAAGCGGTCGATAACCGACGCCGTGTTCAGCCGGTCGAACGCCTCGCTAGCGAGCCCGACGATCAGGCTGATCGCGATCAGCACCTTGACCACCGGCCGGCTCCGGGCCAGGCGGAAACCGTCCCTGGTCGTCGCCAGCGCGTGGCCAAAGGTCGAACGTTCGTCACGGGGCGTGACGTGCATGTGCCGTTCCGGCATGATCGCGTACAACACGGCGGTCAGCGCGAACATCCCGACCCCGGCCAAAATCATCGGGAGCTGGATGTGGATCAGCCCCAGCGCGACGCTGGCCAGCGTGCCCGCGAGGCCGCCGATCAAGCCCGCCTGGCCAGCCCGCAAGAAGACTGGCCCGACCGCCTGCTCGCCGACTTCATCGGTGATCCAGGCTTCGGTCGCGCCGCTGGTGAAGGTGTAGCCGATGCCCCACAGCACCTGGGCGCCGATCACGGCCCAGAACGCGGGAATCGAGCCCTCCAGGAGGAAGCCGCAACCGATCAGGGCGACCCCGATCAGGATCGAGAGGCGGCGGCTGTAGATGTCCGCCACCACCCCGGTCGGGATCTCGAACAGGAAGCAGGTCGCCTCCAGCACCGTCCCCACAAGCACGAGTTGCAGCGGGGTCAGCCCAACCACGGTGGCCTGGTAGACCATGTTGACGGTGAAGATCAGTGAATAGCAGACTGCCTGTCCCGCGGACAGGAGCAGGAATATCGGCACCGGGTTACGGGTCGGGCGCCAGGGGCTGAATCGCGTCACCACGTATGGTCATCTCCAGAATGCGTGCGGCATGCCAAACGCCCCGCGGAAAC
>JBGTNF010000100.1:0-5483 GCA_041743205.1 Thermomicrobiales bacterium
GCGACAAGCGATTCCGCGCTGGCCCGCGAAGTCGAAGCTGAGCTCGCCGGGGCCAGGGTGACGTTCGACGGAGCCACGCCCGTGATCGAAACCGAGCAAGTGGATGTCACGCGCACGGCTGCCGGCGAGCCGGTGGTCTCGGCCCATGCTCCAGCAGCTGAAGCGAGCGTTCCCGTTGAAACAGCGGCGCCGGCGACTCCAGGGTCCGGGTCGGCGACCCGATCCGCCGCATCGTCTCCCGTACCGGGTACGACGCCCACGACGATCACTCCTCCCGCGCAACGGCCAGCGACCACTGGGTTCGACCCGACGCGGGTGGCGCACTGGCTGCCGTTCGTCCTGATCGGCTGCGCGGTGCTCGGCATTGGGCGATCGTTCGCGGGGATCGGGGTCGGGGCCTTTCTCGGTATCGTTCTCGTTATCGGCCTGGTCTACCTGCTGGTGAAGGTGGCCTCGGCCTCCAGCCGGAAGACGACCACGATGCCGCGCGACGAAAGCTGGAAGACGAAACCCCCGCGCCCGCGCAAGTGACACGAGGGTCGCACGAGCCGCACGGGCCGTAGGTGATCAGTCGGTAACGCCGCGCATGCCGCTCAGGCGCGTTGGCGTGAGCCGGCAGACGACTTCGCCCGGTATCCCGTTGCGTTGGCCAAACTCCTCGGCCCGGTCGGCGCCCATGTACTTGCCGCCGAGCCGTCCCGCCCAGAGGCGGCAGGCGTCAGGATCGGGATCGATCGTGACCGTGCCTTCGATCGCCACGTACGAGGAGCCCTCGGTGGGGTCGTCGATCGAGAGCGCCGCCTGGCCAGTGCGGGCCAGGTTGCGGCCCTTCACGGACGTCGCCCAGGTGGTGAAGACGATTTCGTCGCCATCGCGGATCACCCAGATCGTGGAGACGTGGGGCCGGCCATCGGCGCGAACCGTGGCGATGTGGGCGGAGCGCGGCTTCTCGTCGAGGTAATCCATGACCTCGTCGGCGGTCATCTTCGTGGGCATGAAACAGTCTTTCATGGAATGGACCGTTACAAGCGTGACGGAGAGTCACAAGCGTAACGGTCAAAAAGCGGTTGGTCCATTTTGGCGGTGGATTTGGCTCCGCCCTCACGGCAGGGTATGGCGGTTATTGTCGGTGGTTGCCGCGCCCTGAGCGTCCAGCCAGCGGTGCACCTCCCTGGTCGAACGGAGCCGGACCAGGCGCGGGTCACCGCCGAAGCGGGCCGGCCAGGCGCGTCGTTGGCGACGTTTGGAACGCACCGTGTAGACGAAGAGGGATTCGCGACTGGCGAACAGCTCGCGCCAGGATTCGTGGTTGCCGTTCCAGAGCTCGACATCGTTGCGCAGCCGATGCATCGAGCGCCGCCAAAGGCGGGCCAGGGCGAGGCGCAGCGGCAGGTCGAGCCAGACGATGGTGTCGCCGGCGTCGACCACGATTCCGCCAAGTTTGCGGTCGTAGTTGCCGTCGATCACCCACCCGTCGGGCGCGGCGGTCATCGCGTCGATCACGCTCGCGCGGAAGGGTTCGGGTTCGGCCATGGCCCAGTCCGGTCCCCAGTGGAGCGCGTCGAGCTCGATGTGCGGCACGCCAAGCCGCTTCGCCAGGTCGGCCGCGAACGTCGTCTTGCCGGCCCCGGACGTGCCCTTGACGCAGATTCGCTTCGGCATGGTCACCAGCCTTTCCCGCAGCGTTCGACGGCGCTCCGATTTCCGGATACCCCCATCCTACGGCGCCAAAACGGCGGCCAGCCTCACGAAGGAACAGCGCTTCGCACACCGACCGCCTGCAACCGGTTGCAGACGGTCGATTTACCCGTACGATTGAACCAGAGATCGGGACCCGCGACCATCCGAATGTATTTCCGGGAAGGATCAGGCACGATGCGTCGATTGTTGTGTTTCGTGGCCATGCTGCTGGCGGCATCATTGCTGGCGTCGATCGCCTCCGCGCAGGATGCCAGCCCCGCCGCATCGCCAGGCCCCGGTTGCGCCACCCCGACCGTGGCGGAGGCGGAGACCATCGCCAATGCGTATTTCGGCGCCTTCAACTCCGGGGATTTGGAGGCGCTCGACGACCTGCTCGCGGCGGACTACCTCCACTAAGCCGCCCTGGGTCCGGACCAGGATCGCGATCTCCACAAGGAGCATGTTCACATTACCCGGACCGGTTTCCCGGACGCGGTCTACACCATCGGGGACATCATCGTCGATGGCGAGTACGTCGTCATCAGGTACGTCATGAATGGCACGCACGACGGTGAGTACGCCGGCCAGGCGGCAACCGGGATCGAGGTCGAAGTCACCGGCATCCACATCCACCGGATCGCGTGCGGGCTGATTGCCGAAACATGGAACGAAGGCGATAGCCTTGGGCTCCACTAGCAGATTGGCCTGATCCCGGGACCGGCCGGGGCGACGCCAGACGCCGAAGACGCGGCAAGCGTCGCCGGGGACGCAACCCCCGATGTGCTGGCCGGCGCCTGTCTGGACGCGACGCCGGAAGAGAGCATTGCGGTGGCCGAGAATTACCTCGATGTATGGAACTCCAGGGACATCAGCCTGTTCGACGAGTTCGCCCACCCGCAGGTCGTCCACCATTAGGGCCAGGGACCGGACACCTCCGGGACCGCGGCGCTGAAGGCAAGCACCGAGGCGTTCGTCGCGGCCTTCCCGGAAATGGTCATGACCTTCGATCAAATCCTTGCCGAGGACGACCTGGTCCTGATTCGCTGGACCGTGAACGGGACGCAGTCGGGTCCGTTCTTTGGAAACGCACCGACCGGGCTCGAAGCGACCTGGACCGGCATCAACATCTACCGGATCTCCTGCGGCAAGGTCATCGAAAGCTGGGGCGAGGCCGATGGACTCGGCCTGCGGCGGCAACTTGGCCTGCTCGACGATCCGGGTACGCCCGCGTCCTGACGTTCAACCAACCTGCAACCTGCACGACGACGGCTCGGCTCCGGCCGGGCCGTCGTCGTGCGCCGTCCCGAGGCCTTCCCGGTTGTGACGTATGGGCGCCAAAAGCGCCCGTGGCAACGGACCTGCGGTACAATTCCGGGCAACTATGGGAATCAGGAGGCGCCCGGGTCACTTGGCGTGCCATCGCTCATGGAAATACCGCGATTGGAGCGCCTCGGTTTCGTCATCTTCAGCGAGCAGTGTGGTCGAATTTCACGCCAACGCTGGTCGATGACCGCCCGTGAGCCAGTCGCCTTTCAGACTCCTGTTGATCGAAATCGGTGGGGCGCCGCGTTGGCGCTCCTCAGCATCCCGAGAGGCCAGCACATGGCAACCACCCCAAGCCAGGGCAAACGGCGACGATCGGCAACGGAGCCGACGAAGAGCAAGAACGGGAGCAGCGCGTCGCCCGGGAACCGGCTCGGCGCCGATGCGCTCGTCGAGCTTTATGACAAGATGGTCAATATCCGGCTGTTCGAAGACGCCGCCCAGCGCGGGTTCCGCCAGGGCAAGGTCGGCGGCTACATGCACGTTTACAGCGGGCAGGAAGCGGTAGCCACCGGGTTCCTCGACACCTACCGCGAAGGCGACTACGTGATTACCGCCTACCGCGATCACGCCCACGTGCTGCTGCTGGGGTCCGACCCCAAGGCGGTGATGGCCGAGCTTTACGGCAAGGGCACGGGGCTGGTCAAGGGCAAGGGCGGCTCGATGCACCTCTTCGATGTCGCCAATGGCTTCTACGGGGGCTACGGCATCGTCGGCGGGCACATTCCGCTGGGGGTCGGCATGGCGTTCGGCCAGGCCTACCAGAAGACGGGCGGCATCACCCAGCTCTACCTTGGGGACGGCGCGATCCACAACGGCGCCTTCCACGAGGCGGCCAACCTTGCCGGCCTGTGGGGCCGCGACGGCCTGAACCCCTGCCTCTTCGTGCTGGAGAACAACCAGTACGGCATGGGCACCAGCGTCGAGCGGGCCACGGCCAACACCGACCTCGGCAAGAAGTTCGAGTCGTACGGCATCGAGCACGTCAAGGTCGACGGCATGGATGTCGAAGCGGTGCTCGCGGTGGCGCGCGAGGCGGCCGACCGGGTGCGGGAGACGGGCAAGCCGTTCGCGGTCGAAGCCCTCACCTACCGGATCATGCCCCACGGCGCCGCCGATTTCCTCGAAAAGTACCGGACCAAGGAAGAAGTCAAGAAGTGGCGTGAGCGCGATCCGATCGGCCTGCTCGAGAAACGACTCGAAGACGAGGGCGTGGACGACGAGCGGATCGCCGCGATTCGCGCCGCCGCCAAGGCGACGATGGACGAGGCTGTAACGTTCGCGGAAGAAAGCCCGGACCCGGATCTCTCCGAGTTGCTGACCGATGTCTACGCGAGCGACATGGTCGTTCAGGCGGCGGGGTAACCGGCGCCCGTGACATCCGTGAACACCTGGCGCCCCGCCAAATCCGGGGCGCCTCCCCAGCTGAGAAAGGGAACCGGCGCATGCCAGTCATAACCTATCGCGACGCCCTGCGCTCCGCGATGGCGGAAGAAATGGAACGGGACGAACGCGTCATCCTCCTCGGCGAGGATATCGGCGTTTACGGCGGCACCCACCTCGTCACCAACGGCCTGATCGACCAGTTCGGGCCGCGCCGCGTGATCGACACGCCGATCGCCGAGAACGGGTTCACCGGGGCCGCGATCGGGATGGCGATGGCGGGAATGCGGCCGATCGTGGAGATGATGACCTGGAACTTCTCGTTCCAGGCCGCCGACCAGATCATCCAGAACGCCGCCAAGCTGCGCTACTTCTCGGGCGGCCAGGTATCGGTGCCGCTGGTGATCCGCGGCCCCAATGGGGGCGGCGTGCAGCTCTCGGCCCAGCACACCCACAGCCTCGAGGGTTTCTACGGGCACTTCCCGGGCCTGAAGGTGGTTTCGCCTTCCACGCCGGAAGACGTCAAGGGCATGATGCTGGCCGCGATCCGGGATCCGGACCCGGTCATCTTCCTGGAGGCCGGCGCGCTCTACGGCACCAAGGGCGAGGTGCCGGAAGGCGACTACACGGTCGACTTCGGCAAGGCCCGGGTTGCACGCGAAGGATCTGACGTCACCCTGATCGGCTACGGCCGGCAGGTCCCGGTGCTGCTGCGCATCGCCGAGAAGCTGGCAGGAGACAAGATCGACGCGGAAGTCATCGACCTCCGTTCGATCCGCCCGTTCGACAGCGAGACGATCGTCCAATCGGTGAAGAAGACCCATCGCGCCGTCGTGGTCCAGGAGCAGTGGCGCTGGTTCAGCGTCGCCAGCGAGGTGGCTGCGATCATCCAGGAACAGGCGTTCGACGACCTCGACGCCCCGGTGGAACGGATCAGCGGCGCCGAAGTGCCGGCTCCGTACGCCCGGAATCTTGAAGTCGCCGCCTTCCCGGCCGAGCAGCAGGTCATCGATGCCGCTCACCGGGTGCTGTATCGAGAGGGTTGATTCATGGGAACGGTGATCATGCCCAAGATGGGCGACGCCATGGAAGAGGGA
>JBGTNF010000101.1:0-4819 GCA_041743205.1 Thermomicrobiales bacterium
GGTCGACGCCAGCGGCGTGATGATGCGCACCGTGCCAAACAGCGAAAACCCCGCGCTTGAGGGTCAGTCCGTTCGCCTGACGATCGATCTCGAGTTCCAGAACGCCGTCGGAACCGCCCTGCGCCAGGGAATCGAACGGGCCGCCGCCGGCAAGGAAGAGGTCAACGTCGAACGCCGCGCCAAGGGTGACCGGGAGTGGCAGGCGCCCAACGCCGGATCCGCCGTGGCCTACGACCCACGGACCGGCGAGGTGCTGGCCATGGTCAGCTACCCCTACTACGATAACCAGCTCTTCGTCACCGGCATCTCCAGCCTCAAGTGGGAGGAGTACATGGCGCCGGACAAGGGCAAGGCGTTCCTGAACCGGGCGGTCTACGAACTTTACCCGCCAGGCTCGACCTTCAAGATCTTCCTCGCCGCCTCGGCACTGCATCACGACGCGATCACTCCGGAAAAAACCTACTCCTGCCGAGGCGCGATCCGGGTCCCAAACGACTGGAACCTGAGTGAGGGCACCACCATGGCCTGCTGGCAGGGCTGGAATGGGGGCGACCACGCTGACCTCGATCTTCTCGGCGCGATCGCAGAATCGTGCGACGTCTACTTCTACAACGTTGCCCAGGAGTACGTGGAGCGTTCGCAAACCTTCGACGATCTCTTCTATTACGACTGGAACCTGCTCGGAAACGGCTTGGTGTCGAACACCAAGCACTTCTTCGAGGGTCTCGGCATCGGTCCGCTCGCCGACGACATGCAGAACCGCTTCTGGTTCGGCAAGGCGACCGAGATCGAGCTTTTCGGCGAGGCGATTGGCCTCTTCCCGGACCCGGCCTGGAAGGATGAGAACATTGGGGAAGGCTGGGCCGTTGGGGACACCCTTAACGTCTCAATTGGTCAGGGCGAAACCAAGGTCACGCCGTTGCAGTTGACAATGAACACCGCCGCGCTCGCCAACGGCGGGTCGTTCAAGAAGCCGCACCTCGTCCACCAGTGGATTGACGCCGACCGGAAAGCCACGCCAGTCGAGGTCGAGGAAATGGGCAAGCTCGACATCGCCAAGGAGCACATCGACCTCGTCGTCGAAGGTATGCGCCGCGTGGTGCACGAAGAGAACGGCACGGCTCATCACAATACAGTCAACGAGCAGCGTCAGACGAAGTGGCCGAAGACCAACTCCGAGGGTGAAGAGGAAATCATCATCGCGGGCAAGACGGGCACCGCCGAATATGGCGAGATCGACAAAATCGGCGCCCGCGACACGCACGGCTGGTTCACCTGCTTCGCGCCGCTCGCCGAGCCGGAAATTGCGGTCTCGGTCGTGATCGAGGCCGGCGGCGAAGGCTCCACCTACGCCGTACCGGTCGTTGACGATATCCTCCGCGCGTACTTCGAGCTGACCGGCAAGCGGGCCCGAGGCATGGTTCTTCGCGAAACTCCGATGGGCAGCTCCGGAGAACAACCGGACGACCCGCAGGCGACGCCCGGCGCGACTCCGTCCGCCAGTCCCGCCGCCACCCCGGCCACCTGACCTTCGCTCGCGGGTGCAGCACGTCAACTGACTTCGTAGGGGCCGGCCTGTGTGCCGGCCCGAAGCCCCACGCTCTGCCTGTTCATGTCTTCAAACCGGTTTCCCGTTCGACGGGAGGCGCTTGCACCTCGCACAACCCGGCCACTGCCGCCCAGTACGCAGCCTCCGGGTCGGCCAGGATCACGCCGTCCGCGCTTGCCCGGCGCTGGCCGTCGGCAAGCGCTCCCCCCTCCGGGCCAACTTCCTCGACCCACCAGACATAACCCGGAACAACCGAGTCTCCGGTGGGGAAACGTTTAGCGATCGTCACCAGGTAGCGCCGCCCGCTGCTGGGCGTACGCAGCGACACCGACCCCAGCATCGATCGTTCCCGCAACAGTCGCACCGGTTCCAGCGCGAGCTCGGTCATCTGGACGGCGATCCGGTCGAAACAGTCAACCATTGGGTGCGGGCTCTCAGGGGTAGGGGCGACATTGGCGCCTCGGACGCCAGGGAACATGTCGCAAGTGTAGCGCCGCGCGTGTGGCCGGGCCGCGTTGCGCCGCTTCCAGCAATCCTCGTAGAATCACGACGCTGGCTACCGCGCCTGGCCGCCTCCCGCCGCCCACTCCGTACCCAAGGAACAGCCCGTGCAGGTCACCTTTCTCGGACACGCCGGCATGTACATCGAAACCGCCCACGGCAGCGTCCTCTGCGATCCCGTCTTCAACTCGTCGTACTTCGGCGCCTGGTGGGTCTTTCCGGCCAACGACGGGCTCGACGTCACGCCCTACCTGGACCCGGACTACCTCTTCCTCTCCCACACCCACCTCGACCACTTCGATGAAACGTTCCTCCGCGACCACGTCAGCAAGAGCGCGAAGGTCCTGCTGCCCGATCACCCGCTCGGCCTGGTCGAGAAGTGGCTGCGCAAGCTCGGCTTCACCGACTTCATCCACACCACGAACGCCACGTCGCACGACATCGACGGCTTGAAGGTGATGATCACCTCGCTCGTCTCCCCCGCCGATGGCCCGCTCGGCGATTCCGGCCTCTGCCTCGACGACGGCGAGGTGCGGATCTTCAACCAGAACGACTCCCGGCCCGTCCACTTCGAGGCGATCGAGGACTTCGGACCCTACAATGTCCACTTCCTGCAATATTCCGGCGCGATCTGGTACCCGATGGTCTACCGCTTCCCGCAAAAGATGAAGGACGCCCTCAGTTCCAAGAAGCGCGTCACCCAGATGGAGCGCGCCCTGCGCTACGCCAAACAGATCGGCGCCCCGCACATCGTGCCCAGCGCCGGCCCGCCCTGCTTCCTCGACGACGCGCTGATGTACCTCAACGATGTCGACCGTGATCCGAACAACATCTTCCCGGACGCCTCGGTCTTCCTCGAACTGGTAGGTGAAGCCGCCTTCACCCAGGGCCACCTGCTGATCCCCGGCAGCGTGATGACGATCCAGCCTGGCGCCCAGGTCAGCATCGCGCACCCAATGTCCGACGCTGAGGTCGCCGCCATCTACGAAAACAAGGCCGCCCACATCGCCGCCTACAAGGAGCGCAAGCAGCCGGAGATCGACACCATCCTGGCCTCTCTCCCGCGCGGCCAGGTCGAGATCTACCCCGCCCTGAAAGCATGGTTCGAGCCGATCCTGGTCCTCGCCGACCAGACCTGTCTCGGCATCGACGACACCCTCCTGCTCGACCTCGGGGTCGGCGGCCGGATCGTGATCGACTTCGTCAACCGCGAGGTCCGCGAGTGGGATGGCCAGGCACCCAACCGCTACGTCTTCCACATCGACCGCTCGCTGGTGGAATCCTGCATCCTCGAGCACGAGGAAGACTGGGTGAACCACATCTTCCTCTCCTGCCGGTTCGAGGCCGAGCGCAAGGGCACCTACAACGAGTTCCTCTACAGCTTCTTCAAGTGCCTCTCGATCGAGCGCATCCAGTACGCCGAGGGCTACTACGTCGAGCAGCACCACGAGAACCAGACCTTCGAATGCCACGGCTACGAAATCCAGCGCCGCTGCCCGCACCTTAAAGCCGACCTCGAACGCTTCGGCGAGGTCGAAGACGGCATCCTTACCTGCACCCTCCACGGCTGGCAGTTCGAGCTCGCTACCGGCAAGTGCCTGACCTCGGACGACAAGAAGCTGTATTCGAAGAAGATCGAGGCCGAGGCGCCGGTCGCCACGGGAACTGGCGGTGAGTAGCACCGATTCGGTGAACACGGTCGGCCCGTTGCGCCTCCACCACACCGGCGTCGTGGTTCGCGATATCGACGCGGCCGCCGCGACCTACGCCGCGCTTGGCTTCGGCCCCGGCGAACGCCACGACGTGCCCGCCCAGGGCATCGTCGCCGTCGCCTTCCGGGCCGGCCCCGGCTGGATCGAACTGATCCAGCCCACCAATCCCGACGGCCCAATTGGCCGCTATCTCGCCAAGCGCGGCGAAGGCACGCACCACGTCGCTTACGCCGTCGATGATCTCGACGCCGCCCTCGCCCGCCTCAAGGCCGCTGGTGTCCGCCTCATCGACGAAACCCCGCGCACCGGTCTGCACGGCTGGCGGATCGCCTTCATCCACCCCGAAGCCTGCCACGGCGTTCTCACCGAACTGGTCGAGGAATGACAGGCTCGGAGAGCAGTGATCTGGTCTTCTTCCGGATCGTGCTAACCAATCCCCAACCGAAAACGATTTCAAGTCGTATTTCGAGCAGGGCCAGGAACCAAGCAACGATCCTGAATGGAACCGGTTGGCCTCGGGCTACTCGGTTTACAGCGAGCTCGGATACGCGCGATCCAAAGCGAAGCGATACCCCTGGAAGTCGAATTGTTTCATCGCGGAGCTTGTGATTTTAGCGAATCATCCGTTCCGCATCGAGCAAACTGGCCCTAAAGGCAAGCACTATACTGTTTGGGGAGACGGAGAGCGTCTCCGTTCGATGGTCGTCCGGGTGCTTCCGGTACGAGGGGACGCGACCAATGTATGAGCTTTGGGATGGGAAAACGCTCAACGTCATCCGGTTCTTTGCGACCGCTGAGGAAGCCGACCGCGTACTGGCTGAACATGCTCGCCAGCATGGACCGGCTGTGCTCGATCCCCTCTTCCTCCTGCACGAAGACGAGAACGAAGAAAGCACGCTGATTGCCGAAGGCCAAGCCATGCTGGTGGCGATTCGTCGTCTCGTCGCCGAGGAACGAGCCACGGCCGCGTCACGCCGCGTTGGCTGATCGTCTCGATGCCATCGTCGTCGGCGCCGGACCCGCCGGCAGCGCCGCCGCCATCACCCTCGCCCGCGCC
>JBGTNF010000102.1:0-5523 GCA_041743205.1 Thermomicrobiales bacterium
GCCCGTGGGCCGTGGTAAACGGGCACGCCGGCGTTCTCGGGTCCTTCATGGACCCAGGAACCGTCCCCGGCGTAGGTGACGTCACCGGTGATCGTCAACGGTTCGCCGTGAAGCCGATCGACCTTCCCACCGACCGTCAAACTCACCTCGCCGCCCACGCCAACCTTCAGGGCCTGTTGAACTGCCTTGGGATCGGCAATGGCGACGACGGCTCCAGTGGCGCCCTGGCGCAGGAGTTCGGCGAGGATCACCGTGCCATCGCCGGGGGTGCCGCCCCCGATGTTGTCGCCGACATCGACGAGCACGACGGGATTTTCTGGCCAGGCGATGGCCTGGGCGACAGCGTCAACCACCGGCGTATTGACGACCTGCATGTCATGGCGAAGATCCCAGGCGTGCTGAGCAATGTCCAGCGCGATCCGTCGGGCGCCCTCCGGATCGTCGTCAGTCATCGCGATTACGCTCATCCCGGCCGCTGGGGTATCGGCGTAGGCGAACCCGCCGGCGAGGGTGATGGAAAGAGTCTTACCGCTGGCTTCGATAGCATGCACGTGATCGAAGAGGGATTGGAACGGATGCGACGACGTATGCATCGCCTGCGGGACCGGCATCAGCGGCAGCGCGACATATCCCAAAGTCGGTCGAATCTCAGCCCGAACCGCACGAAGGAGCAACTGCACAGCTTCCTGCGCTCGCTCGTTGATGTCGACGTGAGGATAGGTGTCGTAGCCGACGACGATCGTGGCCAGTTCCACCAGTTCACGGCTCGTGTTGGCGTGCAGGTCGAGCGTCACGGCGATCGGCATGTCCGGACCGACCAGGTTGCGCACCATGCGGAGGATGGCGACCTCGCCATCCGGGCACGACTCGGCAACCATCGCTCCGTGGAGCGTGAGCACGATGCCGTCCGCCGGCAAGGCATCGGCAATGCCTTGCCGCAGCTCCGCCATGAATCGCTCGAACGTCGCGCGGTCGACCGGTCCGCTGGCGGTGGCGTTGGCAAAGAACGTCGAGGTGAGCTCGATTTCCAGCGCCTGGCAGGCGTCGATCACGCCGCCCAGGGAATGGTTGGTTCCTGCGTAGGCCCGGCATTCGTCGCCGCGCGCAATGTCCCACACGGATTCCGGCGTCGTCTCGGAGGAGAACGTGTGGGTCTCATGCATGATGCCGCCGGTGATGAACTTCACTGGACTCCTCCAGGTAACGTCGGCTCAAGGCAGGGGATCGGAGACCCCAGTGTCCGGAATCCGCTCGACCGCGTCGTAGGTGATCGCCAGCTCAGGCGTGTCCCGCCGGACGCCGCCATCGTGGCGCGAACACATCAGCGCATCGAGCAGCCCCGTCGTCAGGAGCGTGCGTTCGACCGGGTAGGGCTCGGTTCCGTTCAGGATCATCGATTCGATCTGCCGGACCAGAAACACGAAGTGTGAATGGGGATAGCCCTGGAGCCAGATTTGGCAGGCCATCTCGTAGTCTGGCCCGACGGCGGCGATGCCCCAGTTGGCGATGACCTGGTCGCAGTTGACGACCGTGGCGCGCAGTCCATCGGTGTACTCGATCAGGAACACATCCTTGACGCTGGCCCGCGCCCGCTGCCGGTCGTCGTCGTCCAGGTCGAAGGTGCGCAGGGCCCGGTCCAGCAGGTCCCGATTCACGCGTCCATCGTTGACGGCCCCAGTTGCCGCCGCGCCGGACAGGCCCTGCACCGCCGCCACGCCTGTCTCGCCACCGGCACGTCGCTCGGTGTGCACCTGAAGACCTTCGAGGTTGTGGAAACCGTAGATTTCGGTCGGACCATAGCCCGCGACCACGATCTCGGACATCGGCTGGCCGAGCGGCCACTCCGTTCCCACCGGGATTCGCCAGGCGAGCGGGATCGTCGACCCGGCCACAAGGGGGATGCCGAAGCGGCGGGCGGCATCGTACATCGACCGGGCGTCGATCATGCTCCAGGCAAGATGCTTGTCATTGAAGATGGGCACGAAGCGGTCAGCGCTGACCATCGACGCCAGCGCCGCGTCGAACAGCCGTCTCCGCGGATACAACGGCTGCTCGTACTCGTTCCTCCCGAACTCGCCGTGCTCGCCGATGATCACGACTCCGTCGACCTGCACGCCCTTGCCGCCGCAGGCGACGGCCTCGCCGACAGTGTCGTACCGGGGGATTCGGTGCTCGTCCGTGATTTCCACGCCAATGTCCCGCGGGTCGAGTTGTTCGAGGTAGAACGAGACCACCTCGACGCGCGGTTCGTGAAACTGCCCGCCGAACTCGTAGCCCTTGATCAGACGGGTCGCGATCACGTCGGCGTGGGAATTAGGGAAATACGTTGTGGCGATCACCGCCACCTTCGGACGTGTCATCTTTCCACCACTCTTGAGTGCGTTGACGCGATTCCGTTAAGACCATGCTGCCGCGATATCAGCACACTCGCCGAAAGTCGTCAATCGGGTGCAACCAATCCACGTGGACTCGACCTGGCGACGCTTCCGCCTCCAGCCAATCCGTGCTACATCTGGCGTACCAACATTTTGCCGGAGGCAAACTGGCCGCTGGTCGTTGACGGAGCGAAACGAGGCACGGGTGATGGATCGATTCGAGGCGGCGCGGCCGTTCGTCGGGGTTTTTGCGATCCCGCCGACGCCATTTCGAGAGTCTGGTGAAATCGACGAGGTGTCGTTGCGGCGCTGCCTCGATTTCTGAGTGCTGGCGGGAGCGCACGGGATCGTGATGGGTGTCAACGCCAGCGAGGCGGTGGCGTTGACCGATACCGAGCGCCTGCGGGTCGCCGAGATCACGATCCAGCACGTCGATCACCGTGTGCCAGTGGTGATCGGCGTCTCCGGCGATTCCACTGCGTCGTCGATCTTGTTCACGGCTCACGCCCGCGACCACGGCGCCGATGCCGTGATCGCGATGCCGCCCTACGTGCTCCACCCGCCGCCGGACGAGATTTTCGCGTTCTACCGAGATGTGGCGGGAGCGGCCGAGGGCCTGCCGGTCTGGGTCCAGGATTTCGTCGGCCCGGTCGGTACGCCGATGGCGGTTTCCCTGCTGGCGCGGATGATCGAGGAGATCGAGGGTGTCCAGTTCGTCAAGGAGGAAACCGCCTTCGCACCCCAGGTCATCACGGCGTTGACGAATGCGGCTGGACCAAATCTGCGTGCCGTGATGGGCGGGATGGGTGGTCGGCGCCTGATCGAGGAGGCGCGCCGGGGCGCCTGCGGCACGATGCCGGCCTGCGAGGTGACCGACGCAGTCTGGAACGCCATCGAATCGGGAAATGAAGAGGAGGCGCGGCGACTGCACACGCAATTGCTGCCGCTTATCAATTACGAGGCGATGTACTCGTTCCTGATCTACAAGGAAGTGCTGGTGCGGCGGGGAATCATCGCTTCGGCAACCACGCGCGTGCCGGGCGTCGGACGGCTCGACGCCGAGAACCACCGGGAACTCGATGTGCTGCTCGACGCCCTGTCGCCCATGTTCCCGCTGGGCCTGCGCCCGGATTTTTGACACAGGATCTGTGAATCGACGCGTTGCTCCTGAACGGGCAAGATCCGGGCGGTCACACGAATCGACAATGCCCTTCAGCGAAATGCGTCAACGTCGGTCGATTCTGGGCCGCCCTACGAACTCGGCACGTCGCGAGTACACCCGGTTTCCGGATCAAACGAACCAGCGCTGCTTCGAGCGGCCCTCGTCGTAGGCTCGCTTCGCCGCCTGCACATCCTGTTCATCGCTGACCTCAGCGATCGGCACGTCCCACCAGCCCTCGAATCCGCGCACGCGTTCCTGGGACTCGATCGGCACGTAGATCACGGTCGTGATCGTTTCCGATTTCGCGGCCTCGAGCGCGGCCCGCAGTTCCGTCGCGTCGGCTGCGGTGTAGGACCGGGCGCCCAAGCTTTCGGCGTTGCGGGCGAAATCGACCTGGACGGTCGGGCCGTCGAGGCGGTTTGTGTTGGCGTCCCGGAAACGCAACTCGTTGCCGAAGGCGGGCGAGCCCGATTGGGTCTGGAGCTCGCGGATGCAGCGGAACCCGCCGTTGTCGACAAGGACGATCGTCAGCTTGTAGCCCTCCTGGATCGATGTCACGATTTCGGTGTGAAGCATCAGGTAGCTGCCGTCGCCCACCATGACGTAGACCTCGCGGGACGGATCGGCCATCTTGACGCCGAGCCCGCCCGCGATCTCGTAGCCCATGCATGAATAGCCGTATTCAACGTGGTACCCCTTGGGTGATAGCGGACGCCAGAGCTTGACCAGGTCGCCCGGCATCCCGCCGGCGGCGCAGACGACGACATCCTCTGGACCGGACGCTTCGTTGACCAGGCCGATCACCTGCGGTTGGGTCAACGGTTCGCCGACCCGCGGCGTGATCAGGTCGTCGACGGCGGCGTCCCATTCGGCCTTCAGGGACGCGATCGGCGCGTTGTCAGGCGCCGCCGAGACCGTCGAACGCAGCCGCGCCGCGAGGGCGTCGATCGTGGTACGGGCGTCGCCGATCAACGGCTTGGCATTCAGCTTGTGCGCATCCATCGAGCCGACATTGATTGAGATGAGCTTGACTCCGGGGTTTTGGAAGGCCGTTTTCGAGCTGGTCGTGAAGTCGGCAAGGCGGGTGCCGATCGCCAGCACCACATCCGCGTCCCGCGCTATCCGATTGGCGGCGAGCCCACCCGCCGCGCCGATCGGGCCGACGTTCCAGGAATGGTTCCAGGGCAGGGCGCCCTTGCCGGCCTGGGTTTCAGCAACCGGGATACCGAACTCGGTAGCGAGCTGGTCCAGCGCGCCGGATGCCTCGGAGTAGATCACGCCGCCGCCGGCGATGACCAGTGGTTGCCTGGCGTTGCGCAAAAGGTCGGCGGCTTCGTCGAGGTCTTCGGCGACTGGAGTAGGTCGGCGCACTCGCCAGACGCGTTTCTCGAACAAGGATATCGGGAAGTCGAATGCCTCGGTCTGGACATCCTCCGGCAACGCCAGGGTGACGGCGCCGGTCTCGGTGGGATCGGTAAGCACCCGCATCGCCTCCGGCAGCGAAGCCATAAGCTGCTCGGGCCGATTGATCCGGTCCCAGAACTTCGAGATGGGCCGAAATGCGTCGTTGACGCTGACGTCGTGGCTCAACGTGTATTCGAGTTGCTGCAAGACCGGGTGCGGGACCCGATTGGCAAACGTGTCGCCAGGCAACAGCAACACCGGCAGGCGGTTGACCGTCGCCAGCGCGGCGCCGGTGATCATGTTGGTGGCGCCGGGACCGACCGACGACGTACAGGCGAAGGTCTGGAGGCGGTCCTTCATTTTCGCGTAGGCGGCGGCGGTGTGAACCATCGCCTGCTCGTTCTGCGGCCGGTAGAAGGTCAGGTCGGCGCCGACTTCCTCCAGCGCCTGGCCCATCCCGGTCACGTTGCCGTGCCCGAAGATCCCGAACATGCCGGCGAACAACCGTTGCTCCACGCCGTCGCGTTCGGTGTGCTGGACGGCCAGGTACCGGACGATGGCCTGGGCGACCGTCATGCGAAT
>JBGTNF010000103.1:0-7806 GCA_041743205.1 Thermomicrobiales bacterium
CGAGCCAGGTCGTCGGCGGTCGGCTTGGGCTGGGGCTGGCCTTCCGGCTCTGAGGCGGAGCGCTGCGCGAGCGCCAGGAGCTCGCGAGGTGCGCGCGTCGACCTCCTCGCACCCCTCGATGTTGATCCGCGCCCTGCCGACGCCGACAATGGCTCGCGATGCGCTGGCTCCTCCTCGGATGTCTCACGCTCCTTGGCTGCGACGACGCTGCGAGCGGGGACGCCGGCGCCAGCGGGGACGTGGCCGTGTGGAACCGGCCGATGACGCGGACAGCTTCCAGAACCAGCGCTTCGGCGGGGGCTGAGACCGGCAAGGGCACGTCGATCACCTCGCCATCAGGCGTGCGGAAATCGCCGTAGCGGGCCAACGGCCGACCAGGGAGCCAGGTCGCCGCCGAAACCAGCCGGTCTCCGGAACGGATCGCCCAGGCATCTGGTTCGCCGGGCACGGGACAGGGCGTCGGGAGCCGCCCGGCACTTCCTGGCTGCGCCAGGTGCAGCGCTCGCGCCGCGAGATTGACGCGATCCGGCGTGGTCCCGGCGCCCCATTCGCGCAGCACGAACTCAGCCCCGTTGGTTGTCACTTTCAGGAGGTGCGGAGCCGAACCGACCGGGTCGGCACGCTCGACCGCCCCGAAGAACCTGGCCGCAGCAGCATTCAGGGTGTCGAACGTCCGAGAATCGCCGCGCGCATCATCAGGTTGTTCGAGCCGCATAGCCGGGTCCGTTCACTCTCATGCCTGGTTTGGCGCCGGTGTGGCGTCCATCGCGCACCACCGCCGTTCCGCTCACGAAAACATCGCGGATGCCTTCCGAGAGGTGATGGGGGTCAGTGTACGTCGCGCGGTCGATCACCGTGTCCGGGTCGAAGATGACGACATCGGCGTACATCCCTTCCCGCAACAATCCCCGGTCCCGCAGGCCGAGCCGGTCGGCGACCGCCGAGCTGGCCTTGCGCACGGCATCCTCCAGGGTCAGCCAGCCGTTTTGTCGAACATAGCGTCCGAGGATTCGGGTGTAGGTTCCGTAGGCGCGGGGATGGACCAGGCCACGGGCGGCGTCCTGCTCGGGATCGATGCCGCCGGCATCGGTGCCGAACTTGATCCAGGGTAAGGCGAACTGGAGGCGCAGGTTGTCTTCGCTCATCATCATGTACATGCAGAAGATGTTGCGCCCCTCGCGCTCCAGCAATTCCAGGATCGTTTCCGGCCACGGCAGGCCGAGTTCTTCGGCAACATCGGCGACGGTGCGGCCCTGGAAACGCTTGTTCGCCGGTTCCTGGAACTGCGCGAGCAGCACGGCTTCCGGACCGTTCATGTTGCCCATCGCTTCCCAATTGCCGCTGGGGTTGCGCATCTCGGCGAGGATCGCCGCCCGCCGATTTGGATCGCGGATGTGCTCCTGCAACCGGCCGCCCTCGTCCGCCCAGGGCGGGAGGCAGGCTTCGAGCCCGGTGCCGGCGCCGTCGTAGGGGTACATGTCGGCGCCGACGTCGAGGCCGCGCGTCCGGGCCGCGGTGATCCGCTCGATGACCTCCGCCATTTTGGACCAGTTGGCCCGCCCGGCCGCCTTGAGGTGGTAGATCTCGGTCGCCACGCCGGACGCCCCGGCGATCTCCAGGCACTCCTCGAGTCCGCTGATGATGTTGTCACCTTCGGAGCGGATGTGCGTGATGTGGACGCCGTTGTATTTTGCCACCACCTTCATCGTGGCGATCAGCTCGCCCGTCGACGAAAATGCGTTGGGCGGGTAGATCAGCGCGGTGGCGACCCCGAAGGCGCCATCCTGCATCGCCTCTTCCGTCGCCTGGCAGATCAGCGCCAGCTCGACCGGCGAGGCCTCGCCGATACGATCGGCCATCCCGTAGCGGCGGACCGTGCTGCCGCCGAGAAAGGAGCCGAAGTTGACGGACACGGACCGCGCCTCGATGTCGCTGAGCCAATCGTCGAACCGCGTCCAGCCCAGACCGCGGGCTTCCCACTCGTCGCTGAACGCCTGGCCGCGACTGGTCAGCACGCCTCCGAAGGCGGAGAGGTTCTCACCGCCGATCGGGGCCGGGGTCCAGCCCTCGCCCAGGATCTCGGTCGTGATGCCCTGGGTCACCTTGGAGACCGAGCGGCTGTCGGAGAGCCACGGGATGATCGAGTGCGACTGAATGTCGATGAAGCCGGGGGACACGACGTGTCCGGCGGCGTCGATCACGGTTCCGGCGGAGGACCGGTCGATGATTCCCGGCGGCGCGATCCGCTCGATCCGTTGGCCCGTGAGCGCAACATCTCCATAGAACCACGGGTTTCCGGTTCCATCGATGATCCGGGCATTGACGATCAGGACATCCGGCATGAATTGCACTTCTTCCTTCGTTTGCATGCGTCTCAAGCACACGCCAGGACCGGGCCACGACCCGCTCCCGGCGCAATCGCCCACGATGATACCCGCCCATGGGGATTTCGGTATCCGGCACGAGCCGAAGCACCGGGCGTTCCGGACTGGTCCTTTGATGAAGTTCGACTGTCACAAACGGACGTAGTCGCTCGTCTTCAGTGTGAGCGCACGGTCATCCTCCGTGCGTAGGCGAGCGCTGGGCGCTCGCCGATGGCTTCCGTTCGATTGCTCCGGCGACGCTCCTCAGGCGTGCCGGAAAGGGGACACGTGTCATGACCGGCAGGATCGAAAACCAAGCGGCGTTGCAGGGCATCGTCAAGCCGATGCTCGGTTTGGGCGCGTACCTCCAACGTTCGAGCGTCGAAGAACATCTGCGAACACTAATCGACATGCGCGTTTCGCAGATCAATGGGTGCGCCTACTGCCTGGCGATGCACGCGCGCGACCTTCGCAACGCGGGGGAACGCGAGGATCGGCTGGCAGTGCTCGACGCCTGGCGGGAAACGGACTGGTTCACGGCCCGCGAGCGGGCGGCGCTGGCCTGGGCAGAGGCCGTGACCACCTTGCACGACCGCCGGGTTCCGGATGAGGTATTCGAGCAGGCACGATCGGAATTCAGCGAGCCAGAACTGGCCGACCTGACGCTGTCGGTGATCGCCATCAACGGCTGGAACCGGCTGAACATCGCATTCCACAACCCGCCCCAGCCGTTCACGATCGAGGCCAGAGAATCAGCCGCCGCCGATTAGGCGGACCCGTCCGGGTATCATCGGGCGGACCGACTGAAGGCGGGGCGCCGGGTCAACCGGGCGTCCCGCCGACTCATTGGCTCAATGGAAAGCGGAGTTATCGCACCGTGGCCGTCGAAATGCTCGACACCGATACGTACCATCACTTGCGACCCTACCTGTTCAGCGTCGCGTACCGGATGACGGGCAGCGCCAGCGACGCGGAAGACCTAGTGCAGGACGCCTGGGTGCGCTACCTGGACGCCGGCTCGCCGGACGTGAATTCGCTGCGCGCCTACCTGACCACGATCATTTCCCGGCTCGCGCTCGACTACCTGAAGTCGGCCCGCACCGAACGCGAGCAGTACGTCGGCCCATGGATTCCGGAACCAGTGCTGACCAGCGAGGTGATCCCCGGTCCCGCCGAGATCGCCGAACAACGCGAGTCGGTATCGATCGCCTTCCTGACACTGCTCGAACGCCTGACACCGGATCAGCGCGTAGTCTACAGTGCTGCGTCAGGCGTTCGAGCTCTCGTACGATGATATCGCAGATCACCTCGACAAGACGCCCGCCGCTTGCCGGCAAATCTTTCACCGCGCCGAAGGTCGACTCGACACCGGGACGCGCCCGGCGATCGTGCCCCGTTCAGAACTCCACAGGATCGCCGAACGGTTCCTGGCGGCGCTCTCGTCAGGAAACGCGGCGGCCCTGGCCCAAGTCCTGGCGCCGGATGTCGAATGGCTCTCGAATGCCGGCGGACAGCGGCTGGCCGTGCGCCGGCTGGTCCGGGGCCGGGACAGGGTGTCGCGGGGTTTGGCCGGCGTCGCCAGGAAATGGCTGGCCGGGGCGGACATCGACTACGAAATTCTCGATCTCAATGAGGCGCCCTCGATCGTGATGCACCACGGCGGCGGGATCGCGCAGGTCACGGTGCTCGATGCCGGCGTGCACGGGATCACCGGCATCCGCAACATTCTGAACCCCGACAAGCTGCGGCGCCTGGCGAAGTCGCTCGACTCCGACCTCGCCACGATCACCAATCGGCCGTTGCCCCTCGCCCGCTCGCTCCGCCGTTAGTCGTCCAGGAGCGGCCGTGGGTCGAACGTCACCTGGATTCGCGTGATCCGGCCGTTCTCGACGTGACTCCAGTTGGCTGTGGGCACGGGACCGGCATCAGCGGTGTACAGGTCGAACCAGGTCACCACGTCGGATCCGTCGGCGAGGATGTTGTGGACGACGATGTCGGTGACGATCTTCGACATGCCCTCGATCCCAGCCACGCGGTCGTCGGAATTGCGGGCGTGGCCGAGCGGTCCGTCGAACGTCACGTCGTCCGCCAGCAAGGCCTGGAAGGCGTCGAAATCCCGTGCCCGCCACGATTCGCAATATCGGGTCGCAATGTCGTGTGCGTCGGTCGCCATGAACGTAATCCCTTGGCATTGGCCCCATTCCGGAACGTTTCGGGTCGCGCCCGATCGTCACGGCGCCCCCCCGACCGTGAGCCCGGCAGTGTGCCGCAGGCGCCTCGCGAGGTCAACGCAAGAGCGCGTGAAGGTGGTATGGTCGGATCGATTGCGACCAGCTTCACGATCAGGTCGAGCCGCGTCAAAGGACATCCCGGTGAGCAGCGCACACACCGAATCCCAGCCGAGCGAGCAGGCCGCAGCTCGAACCGACCAGCGCGAAAACCACTCTGGCGGCGAGCGGGCCGGCTCCAAAACACCCACCCATTCCCCGTTCCTGGTCCGCGACCTGAGCAGCCCGTTCCTGATGGAAGTCTGGCTGGTGTCGGCGGTCGTCACGATCCTCGGCGTGCGCCTCTACCTGGAACTGACCGGCTATCCCCAGGTGGGAGGGGCCACGTTGCACATCGCGCACATGCTGTGGGGCGCGCTGGCAATGGTGATTTCGTTCGGGATGCTGCTGATCATGGCCAGCGCGGTCTGGAAACCGACCGCGGCGGCGGTGGGCGGGTTCGGGTTCGGCCTGTTCATCGACGAGCTCGGCAAGTTCATCACGAAAGACAATGATTACTTCTACCGGCCCGCGATCGCCCTGATCTACGCCGTGCTGGTCCTGCTCTTCCTGATCACACGAACGATCGACCGGATCGACAAGATCACGCCAGGCGACCGGTTGCTGTACGCGGCCCAGTGCATCGACCAATTGGTAATTGGCCGGCTGGACGACGACGGGCGGGCGGCGGGCCTGCGTCACCTCGACGAATCGGGCGACACGTCGCCGCTGGCGCAGCGGATGCGGACGATTCTGACCGAGGCCGATGTCTCGGCGACGGCCTCACAGTCGCGGCTGCTGGATTGGCGGGACCGGGCTGGCCGCGCGTACTGGAAAATGGTCGGCAATCACTGGATGTGGCGACTGGTCATCTTCGGGTTCGTGATCCAGGTCATCAACTTCGTGGGCTCGATCGGCCTGGCGATGAACGAGGACCGTTTCGACGTGACCGACGGGCTGACCTTTTCGGAGAGCGGCGCCCTGGTCAGCGGCTTCGTCGCTGGCGCCCTGGCGGCCTACGGGCTGGTGATGATCGTGCGCAAGCACCGCCTGCGGGGGTTGAAGGCCTTGGCCAACTCGACCCTGATCACCCTGCTCTTCGGGCAGTTCTTCGCGTTCGCCGCCAGCCAGTTCGCAGCGCTGGGCGGTCTCACCCTGCAACTGGTGATCCTGGGCGTGCTGCGGTTCTGGATGACCAGTGAAACCCACACCAGCCCGGACGGCGCCACGGGCCTGCCGGAGGCCGAGATCCAGGCGATCAAGGACTCTGCCTGAGCGGGACGTCGGCTCGAGCACGCACCACGTCATGTCGAGCACAACCCCACGTCATGTCGAGCGAAGTCGAGACATCTCTTCGTCGGCGTCGGGCTCGCTGCGGCGAATCAACCACACATTTTGGCCTTGTAGGGGAGGCCCCATGTGGCCTCCCGCGCTAACCGGATCTACGGGGCGGCGACCAGGGAGGCCACGCGGGGCCTCCCCTACGAGAACCGGTTCCCCGCCTACACGAACAGCGGTTCGGCCTGCCATTGCTCGACGAGCGCCTGCATCTCCAGCTCGGTCGGCCGGGTCTGGAACCTCTGCGCGGCGTCGAGCACGAGCGGCAGGATATGGATATCGCCGACCGTGTTGAGGTAGACGCCCGGCCGTCCCAGCACCCAGGCCACGGCCTGGTCGATCGCGCCCTGGTCGGTGAGCGGCTCGTACCACGTCGAGGTCGTGTGCGGACGGTCCCCCCACGGCGCTTTCGTGATCGCCTTGATCGTCTGGACGGCGACGTTCCGCTCCAGGCAAATGGTCGCCAGCGATTCGAAATCGGCGGCGTACTGCGGATTCTGCATCATCGGGTAGTTGTACGGCAGCAGGACCGAATCGAAATCGAACCGGGCCAGCGACCGCTTGTGCATGTCGGCGATGCCGACGCCGTGGCCGGTCACGCCGATGTACTTGACGAGCCCTTCGTCGCGGGCGCGAACCGCCGCTTCGAGCGCCCCGCCGGCGCCGAGCGCGACCTCCCATTCGTCGGCTTCGGCCAGGTTGTGGAGCTGGATCAGGTCGACGTTATCGACCTGCATGCGTTCGAGCGAGCGCCGGATCTGGTCGTAGGCGGGCTGGTAGGTGCGTTCGCCGGTTTTGGTCGCGAGGAAGACGTCGTTGCGGTGGTGCTTGAGCCACGGTCCGAGCCGATCCTCAGCTTCGCCGTAGCTGGCGGCGACGTCGATGTGGTTGACGCCGTGCTCGAGCATGAGGTCGATCGTGCGGTCCGCCTCGTCCTGGGTGACGGCGCTGAGAGCGGCGGCGCCGAAGATGATGCGGGTGCTTTCGTGGCCGGTGCGGCCAAATGCGAGTTTGGGAATCATCCGGACTCTCCTGTGATTGGGCCGGTGGCCGCACGAAAATCGATCCGGGCGGTCGGCGCAAAGGTGTGTCGTCCAGTATACCGGCCCCGAAACGCCCGGCTGGCCCGAAACGGCGATGCGCCGTGAGCATCGGTCGTCGGCCCAGATGATTGCAAGTCACGTTTTCAGCGACAGCGTAGGGTTGCGGAGCTTGCTCCGCCCGCGGTAGGCAACACCAATCGAACCTCTTGAAAACCGTTGAAGTTGCGTTCCGAGTCAAGTCTCGACTGAGGTTTGCCAGGACGGGCGGAGCAAGCTCCGCAACCCTACGCAAACCTTGGAGATGTGGGACACACTATGTGGACAGATCATTGACCAAGACGTGTAGCGCTCGACCAGGAACGCCCGCACCGCCGCGTTGCATGGGCCGGTGCGCTCCAGGCTCGGCAGGTGGGCGGCATCGGGAACGTCGAACTGCCGTGCGCCCTCAAATACGGCCAGGAGCACGATCACCGGTCCCTCTCCCGCTTCGGCGACGTGGAGCCGGGCGCCGTTGATGTCGAGCATTTGGTCCGTTTTATGTCTCATCGGCGATCATTCCGGCCGGTCCGAGCCGGACCCAGGTTTCGGCGAAGGCGAGGAAGGCCGAGCTCTGGAACCAGCCTTCCGGGTATCCCACCTCACCCGGAATGTCCGCGCCATCGACCCGGACGCCGGCATCGGTGCAGGGGCAGATGACGTTGGTCACCTCCCACTGGATCCCGCCGACCTCCGGGGTGGTCACCGTGTGCAACGCCTCCGTCGCGTCACGCCACTCGAGTTCGATGGACGTCGACC
>JBGTNF010000104.1:0-3095 GCA_041743205.1 Thermomicrobiales bacterium
CTGCGGCGTGGGCCAGCAGGGATGCGACGAGCGCCGGCTTGGGGCGGACATCGGCGTCCATCGTCAGCACCCAGGCGCTGGCCGGGTCGCGCCCTTCCCACCCCGCCTGCAGGCCCCAGGCCTTGCCGTTCCAGCCGGACGGCACGGGCGCGGCGTCGATCAGGCGAATTCGTGGGTCGCGAGCGACAATCCGCTCCACCAGACCCGGCGTGCCGTCGGTCGAACCGCCATCCACGACCAGGATTTCGCCAACCACGGGCGGTTGGGCCATGAGACCCTCCAGGCACGGGGTGAGGCGATCGATCTCGTTGAGCACGGGCACGATGACCGTCACGGACTCCGTCTCCGAATCGGGCGTGGTCCGGAGGTCCGGCGAGACCGTGGCGATGCGCTGCCCGTTGGCGCTGCGGGCCATGCGCCGGATGACGCGGAGCGCCGCGATCACCTGAATCAGCAGGAGCAGCCGGATGGGGAGCGATGACTTCACGGGCGCCGTACTTTCAAGGGAAGAAGAGCCATGCCAAGGGAGCGACAACGTATGCTGGAATGGAGGCTGGCGCGTTGCCATGACCAATCATGGCACGAACCATTGGGCTGAGGCAGCAATGTCGGGCAATCAGGAACGACTCATGCGCATTTCCGTCATCGGCAGCGGCTTCGGCGGGCTCGCCGCCGCGGTCAGGCTCGCGGCTCGCGGGCACGACGTCACCATCCTCGAACAGCGCGACCAGCCAGGGGGGCGGGCCTACGTCTACCGCCAGGACGGCTTCGCGTTCGACGGCGGACCGACCGTAATCACGGCGCCCTGGCTCTTCGAGGAACTCTTCGAGCTGGCGGGCGGCAACCCGAAAGATGAGATCAACCTCGTGCCGGTCGATCCCTTCTACCGGATCTTCTTCGACGACGGCGTGCATTTCGACTACAGCGGCGACCAGGCGCAGATGGAGGCGCGGGTCCGCGCCCTTACCGGCGGCGAATCCGATGTCGACGGTTACCGCCAGTTCCTCCAGCTGTCGGGGAAGATCTTCGCCAAGGGCTTCACCGAGCTCGCCGACCGGCCCTTCCTGCACGTCACCGACATGCTGAAGATCGCGCCGGACCTGATCAAGCTCCAGAGCTATCGCTCGGTCACCGGCCTCGTCAACCGCTACGTCAAGGACCCCTATCTCCGGCAAATCCTCACCTTCCACCCGCTGCTGGTCGGCGGCAACCCGTTCCAGACCACCAGCATCTACGCCCTGATCCACCACCTGGAGCGGAAGTGGGGCGTCTGGTACGCGATGGGCGGCACCGGCGCGATCGTCGACGCCCTGGTCCGGGTCTTCACGGACATGGGCGGCACGATCCGGCTCGACGCCGAGGTGGCGGAAATCCGGGTCGCGGGCAAGCGCGCCAACGGGGTGATCCTCCGCGACGGCGAGGAAATAGACGCCGACATCGTGGTTTGCAACGGCGATGTCGCCGCCGCCTACGAGCGGCTGCTGCCGGCCGCCGCGCGCCGGAAGTACACCGATCGCAAGCTGGCCCGGATGCGCTACGCGATGTCGCTGGTCGTCATTTACTTCGGGACCGACCGCACCTACCGCCACGAGGGCGAATCGACGCTGGCCCACCACAACATCATCCTCGGGCCACGCTACAAGGAGCTGCTCAACGACATCTTCAACAAGAAGGAGCTGGCCGGGGACTTCTCGCTCTACCTGCACATGCCGACGCTGACCGACCCGGCGATGGCCCCGGACGGCTGCGAATCGTTCTACGTGCTGGCCCCGGTCCCGCACCTGGGGAGCGGAACCGACTGGGCGGCGCAGGCCAAGCCGTACCGCGACCGCATCATGCAGTTCCTGGAGGAGCGCTACCTGCCCGATCTGGGCAAGCACATCGTGACGGAGCACATGATCGACCCACGGCACTTCGAGACGACGCTCAGTTCGTACCTTGGCTCAGCCTTCTCGGTCGAGCCGATCCTGACCCAGTCGGCCTGGTTCCGGCCGCACAACAAGTCGGAGGACCTGGACGGGCTCTACTTTGTCGGGGCCGGGACCCACCCTGGGGCGGGCCTGCCCGGCGTGCTCAGTTCGGCCAAGATCGCCGACGACCTGATCGCCGAAGAGGTGGCCAGAAGCGCTCGTCGCTAGGAACGGGGCAACGCAGGTAGCTTTCGGACCAGGAGCGTCAGCCTCCATCAGGGCGGCTCCGTCCGACACACCATCGACAAGATCCATACTGACCAGATCCGTGTCTCGGTCGATGGAGGTACCGCCCCTACCATATGGCTGATGCACATCAATACAGTCACGGTGTTCGCCCGGATCTTGCCCGTTGGGGATCTATCCGAGATTGCCACTCACGGACGCCGTTAACTCTTGACATTCCGGCACCCGCTGCATAGAGTGTACGTACAGATAGGGCGTCACCTACCTGATACCGGAACAGGCGAATGCGTCCGCAGCGCCGCATTGGATCGATGAGGTTGTCGCTCCCAACGCCAGGTGCCTTCTGGGAGCGGCCAGCGGTTGCCGGACACAGCGATCGTGACCGCGCAACCGGTGAACTGCGGGCGTGCGGGATTCGTACGAGCTCCGGTGGGGCAGGAGCGAACGGGTGTCGGAGCCCCGCTCCTGAATGACGAAGATGAACCCGGCGGTCATCTGACCGTCGGGTTCGTCTTTGCCCAGGGCACGGTTACGGCGCGTCGCCAGTCGTCACTGGTCGGTCGGGATCGAGCGTCCACTCCGCCCACGAGCCGGTAAAGAGCGCCACGTCGTCGTAGCCGATCAGGTGCAGCGTGAAGGCGGTCACTGCCGATCGCACGCCGGTCGAGCAGTACGGAATCACCGGCCGTTCCGGCGTGACGCCCGCCTCGGCGTAGAGACGTTTCAGGTCAGCGGCGGGTTTCCAGAACCTCGGCGCCTCCGGGTCGGCGTTCAGCGGGTAATTGACATTGACCGCGCCGGGAATGTGCCCGGCGGCGTATTCGTCCGGTGTGCGGGCGTCGACGATCGCGGTAGTTCCGTCCGACATCGCCGCCTCGACTTCCGGAACCTGGGCCACGGCTTCCGGCCGCGCCGCGCCGGCGTAGGGCGTCGTCGCGG
>JBGTNF010000105.1:0-4427 GCA_041743205.1 Thermomicrobiales bacterium
CCCACCGAGGCAGCCTGGATCGCCGGACCGCCCGGGTAGCCGAGCCCCAGGAGCCGGGCTCCCTTGTCGAACGCTTCCCCGGCCGCGTCGTCGATCGTGCGTCCCAGCACCTCCAGCTCGCCGGCGCGCCGGATCAGCAGCAGCTCGGTATGCCCGCCGGAAACCAGCAGGCAGATGGCCGACAGTTCCGGCTCCGGCATCTCCTGACCGGGCAATTGCAGCCAGTTGGCGTAAACGTGCGCTTCGAGGTGGTTGACCGGGATCAGCGGTTTGCCGAGCGACAGCGTCAGCGACTTGGCGGCGTTGACCCCGACCAGCAGCGATCCGGCCAGCCCGGGTCCCTGGGTGAACGCGATCGCGTCGATCTCGTCGAACCCGATCCCGGCCTCGGCCACCCCGGCGCGGACGACGGGAATGATCGCCTGGACCTGGCCGCGGGCCGCCAGCTCTGGCACGATCCCGCCGTACGCGCGGTGGATGTCGATCTGCGACGAGATGACGTTCGACAGCACCCGCTGACCGTCGACGACGATGGCGGCGGCAGTTTCGTCGCACGAAGTCTCGATGCCCAGGATGTTCACGAGCGGGGCGCCTTGCGGTTCCGGTTCGGCGATGTCATCGCGAGCTCGGCTCCTGGTCGAAACTGAGCTTGTGGGTCAGGCGGCGGCGACGCTCCTCGATCCGGCGCAGGTAATCCGGATCCTTCAGGGAGGCTGACCACATGATGAAGGCGTCTTCATTGTTGTCGCTGTAGTAGCGGGGGCGCCGGCCCTGGATCGTGAAGCCGTACTTCTGGTAGAGCGCCTGGGCGCCGGTGTTGCTGACCCGCACTTCCAGCGTGACCCAGTTGACCCGGCGGCGGATCGCCTCGTCCACCATCGCGATGAAGAGCAACTCGCCGAGGCCTCGGCCCCGGAGTTCGGGGATGACGCCGATGGTGGTGATGTGCGCTTCGTCGTAGAGGTTCCACATTCCGGCGAAACCGATGATCGGCGGCGGCTCGGCGCTTTGCTGGCGGCGGCCAAGCGGCCAGAAGGTGAAGCGGCGCGGACGGCGCGGGACCGGGCGGGCCGCGATCAGGTCGTACTCGCCGTTGTGGGTGTCGGCATCATCGGAATCGAGGTGTTCGGCGGCGGGGTCGTCGCGGAGGACGATGTAGTAATTCTGGTCCGGGTTCTTGAGTTCGCGGCGATAGGCCGAAAGCGGCCACGGGTTGGTGAAGCACAGCCGCTCGACCTGGCCGACTTCGTCGACGTCTTCCTGTGTCATTGGCTCAAGCACGTACACCCGGAAACGACCTCGGCGTGGTGGGGAAGCAAATCGGCGGGTCGCAGGCGCGGCGACGTGAGTAGTATGCCGCAGGCGTCGGGTCGTTTGAAGTCCGGTTGGGCAGGGCTGGGGCTGAACGCCGCCAATGTGCATTGCGCGCCAGGTCTGCGGTACACTGCGCTGGCACTCGCCGGAGTGGCGGAATGGCAGACGCGGCGCACTCAAAATGCGTTGCCGCAAGGCGTGGGAGTTCGAGTCTCCCCTTCGGCACCACCACCTGTTCGAACCTGAATGTCGTGTCGGAACCTCGACCGGTAGACGGACGAGACGCCAGGTCCTGCCCGGATGCTCTGCCAGCTGGCTTGCGGCGGCGCGTCCATGGGAATGGATAGTCCGCATCGTCCAGTCCGACCAGTTGGCTGCTGCTCCAGTAACGCCGGACAGTCGGACCAGCCTTGTGCCGGTTGCCGACACCTTCCCAACCGTCATCCCGAGCTTGCGAGGGACCCCCCGCTGAAGGCGGTATCGTGGGTCCGCTACGCACCAGTACCGGCTGCGCCGTATCCAGCGGGGCCGAGATGCCTCGTTCCTCGGGAAGACGGTAGGGGAGGCTTTGGCAACCGGCCACGATACAGTGGTCAGACTACTCAATGGTCCGTCTACGTTGAACTATCTTACCGGAGCACGGGCGGAGCAAGCTCCGCAACCCTACGCAAGTCTTTGGTGAATGGGACAGTTCAGCGTAGATTACCCACTCAAAATGACGGTCTGAAGAGGATTCGCAATCCGTCAGGCAGACGACGGAGACGCGACCGATGTTCTACTCGAATCGGCTGGGGGAGATTCCGGACCCTCAGGTCCAGGCGGCGCTCACGCAACTGGGATTGGGCGATCTCGTGTCGACCGCCGCCATTCCCTTCGGCCTGTTTGGCCAGAACTTCTTCGTGACCTCGACCCACGGCGAGTTCGTCATCCGCGCGGCGCCACACTACGCCTGGCAATTGCCAACCGAGCAGTACTTTGCCGGGGTGATCGCGCGGGAAACCACCGTGCCGGCGCCCTGGCCCTACCTGATTTCGGAGGGTTTGGAGCCCTTTCCGTGGCCCTGGGGCTACGCTGCCATGCCGCGCCAACCCGGCCTGGTGCTGGCCGACCCGGCTGTGTATGCCCGCCTGACGCCAGCCCAACGGGCGTCGCTCGCTGAAGCCGAGGGGGCAATGCTCTGGGCGCTTCACCAGGCCAGGTCTCCGGTGGCCGGCACGTTCGACATCGCCTCCGGCGCCATCCAGCCGTTTTCCGGTGGATACCTCGGTCGGACGATCGACCGGGCGCTGGAAAACGCCAGCCTGGCGTTTGGCTACGGCGGGCACAGCCAGGATGACGACAATTGGGTTCGGAACCTGGTCGAATCGGGCCAGAAGCTCGCCGAGCCGCCCGGCTATTCCGTGGTTCATGAAGACTTCAGCCGGAACAACATGGTGGGAACCATCGACGGCGACGTGGTCACCATCTCGGGTCTCTTCGACCTCATGACGTGTCACTACGGCGACGGCCTCGCCGATCTCGCCCGGCAGTTTGCGATGTTCCTGCTCGAACCCCATGGCGAGTCCCCGGCGAAGAAGTTCGTCCACGCCTATCTCGCGCGCACCGGATTGTCCGAGCAGGAGGTTCGGCAACGGGGCTTGCTGTACCTGATCGATGAGCGCCTGATCGTCTGGGAGTACGCGGCCCGTTCCGGCCATGAAGCGCTCGACTGGTGGGATCGCTCGCTTTCGCTCCGCAACTGGCTCGAACCGTATCTCGACGCGTGGGAGTCCGTCGTCGATTCCTCACCGGCGTGATGGATGAGCGCCGGAAGGCGACTTAGGCCAGCGTGATCAGTGGTTGGTCGACGCGGCGTTGCTCGGCGTCGATGATGGTGACGATGTACTTCAACGCCTCGTCGAGTTTGTTGGCCTCGTTGAACACCACGTAATCGAAGTTGTCGATCTCACGGAGTTCCACGCAGGCCGTGCGGTAGCGTTTCATGATGACGTCCAACGGCTCGCTTTTGCGATCGTGCAAGCGTTGCCAGAGCGCTTCCATCGATTCCGGGAGCAGGAAGATCGAGACGGCGCTGGGAATGAGCGCACGGAGAGCGGCCGCCCCGGCGACATCGACCTTGACAATGACGTGCTTGCCGGCGGCCAGGCCATCGATGATCGGTTGCCTTGGAACGCCGTAAAGATTGTCGTAGACGAGCGCGTGCTCGGCGAACTCGCCGGCTTCGATCCGCCGCTCAAAATCCTGACGTTCGAGGAACCGGTAGTGAATGCCCTCTTTTTCGTTGTCCCGCTTGGCGCGTGAGGTCGCCGTAACGACGTAACAGGCGTCCGGGTACACACCCTGAAGTTTCTCGAGCACGGAGTCCTTGCCAACGCCGGACGGTCCCGAAATGATGTAGACCCGGGTCGAATGCCGCTCGAACAGGGGCCGGATCAAGGCGTTGCCTTCGGCGCATTCGGCGGCAACCCGAGGATCGACCGGGGTATGGTGAGCGGAGACGTCGTCGGGAACCTGTTCGGACGGCTGGGTCAAGGCGCGGTTCTCCCAATGTGTGTTTCGGTTGACCAATTTGAAGGGCAGCGCCGGTTCGGCGATCCCGAGAGGGGTAGTGTGACATGTTCGATGTACTGACGGTGGCCGCCGTGGCCGATGAACTCAATGAGACGGTGCTCGACGGGCGGATCCAGAAGCTCGGCCTGGTCAACGCCACCACCATCGCCGCCGAAATCTACGGAAACCGGCGACGCCGGGCGTTGGTGGCCAGCGCCGATTCCGACAACCCGGCGGTCTGGCTCGCGGACCGCCTGCCGTCGACCGATCCCGGCCTGATCACGCCGTTCGGGTTGCAACTCCGCAAGTACGTACGCGGCGGCTTCCTGATCGGCATCGAGCAACCAGCCCTGGAGCGGATAATTCGGCTCAGTATAGTGAAGCGCCTCGACGGGCACAACGCCCTTGCGGACCGGGCCCACGCCGAACCCGATGACGACGAGCTCGACGTGGAAGGTGATCAGGATCCGGAGGAGGCCCCCTGGTCGGCCGGCATGAACCGGGTCGAGCTGATCGTGGAGATCATGGGGCGGCACAGTAACCTGATCCTGGTCGATGCGGAC
>JBGTNF010000106.1:0-13415 GCA_041743205.1 Thermomicrobiales bacterium
GGCTCGGGGACGGCAACGGGTTCCACCGCCGGTTCCTCGGGCGCAGCGATGACCGGCTCCGGTTGGGCGACGATTTCGGCAACCGGTTCCAGGACTGGCTGCGGCTCGGCGACGACCGGTTCCGGCTCGGTGACGACCGGTTCCGGTTTCAGCACGGCGGGCTCTACAACGGCTTCGGCGGCTGCGTCCTCGATCGTCTTGGCCACGGCTGGCTCCGTCACCGGCGGCGCGACGGCCTCGACCACTGGCGGAACCGCGTCCTGAACCGCGGGCTTTTCGATGGCCCTGGGTTCGGCCAGCACCACAACCACGGCGGCGTCGTTCTCCTCCACCTCTTCGGGGAAGTCGAGGTAGGCGTCCTCATCGTGATCGACGAATTCGGGAACGGAATAGGTTGCCCAATTCGGGTCGACGCGGACGCGTACCGGCGCCGGCCGGGCGGGACGAATCGGTTTCGGCTCCGGGGTCATGAACCTGGCCGCCAGCGAGTGGGTGCTGGGCGCCTCGTTGGAAACGGGCGCCTTTCCGGTCCGGGTCGTCAGGATGTAGTCGGTCTCGTCCACCGTCGCGGTCGAAAAGACGGCCGGGTTGTCGGCAATTGCCTTGGCGACATCGGCTGGTTTGACGCCTTCGGATTCGACCAGGAATGTGGTCAACACGTCGGCCGGCACGCGGATCGGTGAATAATCGGACATGAACATGCCGCGGGAACGAAGCACTTCGAACGCCTTGGCGGCCAGCGCCTGATGCTTTTTCGTGCCGGTAAACGCCGGCGCCTGCGATTGCGGACTGAGGACCATGGAAGGCCGACTCCTTGTGGAGAGCGAACGAGAATCGTGGAACGAGCACTGGATGCCAGTGGCGCGCAACATTGAGACCGGACGCGTGGGATGCGAACCGGACGCACCGGGGCGTTAGCGAGCGCTTCGTTGCTTGAGCGCCTCGACCAGTTGGATGGTCGTCATGGGGGCGGGCGCGGTCCGGAGGAGGTTCAACAGGTAGGTGACCTCGTCGTCCGTAAGCTGTACGTTGCTGCCTGTTCCTGCCATTGGCGCCACTGACTCCCTGGTTCCTGCCATGCAAAAAGGGCTGCGATGCCGATGCGTGAACGCCGACCCAGCCATAACTGGCCAAGTATGGCACGAATCGACCTTTGACGGTGGACTCAACCCGATTCAATGGCGAACGTTGGTTCGGGCCGTCCTCGCCGCCCCGCGGCGATTGCCTGCTGCCATCTATCGGAACGCACATTATTATGGTAAAACGAACCTACCGGTGGAACTTCAGGCGGCCTGGCGACGGTTGCTTAACCGAAGACGCCAGGAACGTCACATGATTCCATCCTCGAGGAAGGGGACCCTGATGTTCGACAAGATCAAGGATATGCTGGGCGGCGGCGCTGGCGGCGACGGCGGCGACCTCGGCGATCTCTCGCTCGGCGGGCTCGAGAAATATCTCGACGGTGTGACGTACCCGATCGGGATCGACGATCTCATGAACGTGCTGAAGAACAACGGGGCGCCGGCGCAGCTCCAGGGCATCCTCCAGTCCGTCGGCGCCAAGGGCAAGCACTCCTTCGGTAGCCAGGATGAAGTCGTCGACAGCATGAAGGGCGAAGTCAGCTCGATGATGTAGGGCGCTTTGGCGTCGCTGCCAACGCCCGGCCTGGATCATTCCAGGCCGGGCGTTGCTGCGTCCCGCTCGCCAACGCCTGTATCGACGGGGAACGGTGCGGTATGATGACCGTGCGTTACGCAGAGAATGTGAGTTCATCACCGCCAGCTGGCGTTGCCAATGGCGAATCCAGGATCGCTGGCGCCGTTCACCCGCCTTGTGGGGCGTCGGATGCATCGCAGAATGCCGGGAAGGAGGCTATCGAGGGGCTTGTGGATGGCGCTTTTCGAGCAGGACCGATCCGGTCGGCTCGATGATGCGTTTCCGGATCGTTTCGCGTTAGGGGAAAAGCCGTGACACGTCAAATTCGCCTGATCATCGTCGCCTGCCTGCTGGCCGTCACCAGCGGCCTCGGATTCGCCCACACCTCCGTCGCCCAGGACGATGCCGAGCTCCGGTTCGTCGTCGTCTCCCACGGACAGGCGTCCGATCCCTTCTGGTCAGTCGTGCAGCGCGGCACGGACGCCGCCGCCACCGATCTCGGGGTGACCGTGGAGTACCAGGCGCCAAGCACCTACAACATGGTCGAGATGTCGCAACTGATCGACGCCGCCGTGGCCTCCGAGCCGGATGGCCTGGTGGTCTCGATTCCTGACGCCGAAGCGCTGACTCCGGCCATCGAGCGGGCGATTGCCGCGGGCATCCCCGTGATCTCGATGAACTCCGGCTCCGATGTGGCCGAAGCCCTCGGCGTATTGGTGCACGTCGGCCAGACCGAGTACGAAGCCGGGTTCGGCGGCGGCGAGCGCATGGCCGAAGCGGGCGTCACCAACGCCATCTGCCTGATTCAGGAAGCGGGCAACGCCGGCCTCGAAGCCCGATGCGAAGGCTTCACCGAAGCGATGACCGCCGCGGGCGGCACGGTCGAACAGCTCGTGGTCGATCTCAACAACCCGACCGAGGCCCAGCAGCGCGTGGAAGCGGCAATGACTGCCAACGCCGAGATCAACGGCATCATGGCCCTCGGACCCAGCGGTGCGGCCCCGGCCCTGCTCGCCATTGCCAACGCCGGCAAGACCGACTCGGTCCAGATCGCGACCTTCGACCTTTCGCCGGAAGTGCTGACCGCGATCCAGGACGGCACGATGCTCTTCGCGATCGACCAGCAACAGTTCCTGCAGGGCTACCTGCCGATCGTGCTGCTCAAGCTCTACGCGACCAACGCCAACACCATCGCCAATCCGGTCCTGATGACAGGCCCCGGCTTCGTAACCGCCGAAAACGTCGACCAGGTGATCGAGTTGACCGAGGAAGGCACGCGGTAGGACGAGTAGCGACCGCTCCATAGGTCTCAGCGCCACAAAAGACCGTCATTCTGAGCGCCAGCGAAGAGTCGGCCCCGCTGGATACCGCGCGAAGCGCATCGGCCGCAGTCCGACAACGCTTGAGGCTAGATCACCGTTCGCTGACGCGGACCGGCTACCGCTTCGCTGCGCCGGGTATCCAGCGGGGCCGACCCTTGGCTACGCTCAGGGTGACGGTTTTTTAAGGAGCGGGGCACAAGCCCGGTTCCGTCTACTCGCGACGCGAATGATGTCGACTTGCGTCAGTTCCTGTATTCTCGAGGTATTCCTGAATGGCCAATCCTGACGCGACGTTGGCCCCGGCTCCGGGAGCCGATGATGACCGGCTCCTCGGCTCGACCCGGATGAGCCGGCTCCTGGTCCGGCCGGAAATGGGCGCGGTCGTCGGCGCGGTCGTCATCTGGATCTATTTCGCGGTCGTGGCCGGAGACACCGGGTTCCTCTCGCCGGGTGGCACGGCGAGCTACCTCGAAGTCTCAGCGCAGCTCGGCATCCTGGCCGTGGCGGTCTCGTTGCTGATGATCGGCGGCGAGTTCGATCTCTCGATCGGGTCAGTGATCGGCGCGTCCGGGATGATCATCGCGCTCCTGACCGTCGAGTACGGCTGGAACATCTGGCCCGCGATCCTCGTCGCGATCCTCGCCAGCGTCGTCATCGGGTTCATCAACGGCGTCCTCGTGCTCCGCACCGGGTTGCCGTCGTTCATCATCACGCTGGCCATGCTCTTCATCGTCCGCGGCCTGACGATCGCCCTGACCCGCCTCGCCACCGGCCGCACCCAGCTCGGCGGCATGCGCGATGTGCCGGGCTACGACCTGGCGCAACGGGTGTTCGGGTCCCGGATCGAGATTGGCTCGGCCGGGTTCCCGATTTCCATCGCCTGGTGGTTCGGCCTGATCGCGGCGGCGACCTGGCTCCTCCTTCGTACGCCGTTCGGGAACTGGATCTTTGGGGTCGGCGGGAACGAAAGCGCCGCCCGAAACCTCGGCGTGCCCGTCTTCCGGGTCAAGGTCACCCTCTTCATCCTGACCGCGCTGGCGGGCTGCCTGGTGGCGATCATCCAGGTCATCGGCTCGACCGGGGCCGACGTGCTCCGGGGCCAGCAGCAGGAGTTCTACGCCATCATCGCCGTCGTCATCGGCGGCACCCTGCTGACGGGCGGCTACGGCTCGGCGATCGGCGCCGCCCTGGGCGCCTTGATCTTCGGCATGGTGCGGCAAGGCATCGTCTACGCCGGGGTCGACGCCGACTGGTTCCAGGTCTTCCTCGGCGGGATGCTGCTGATCGCCGTGCTCATCAACCGGTTCGTGCGCAACCGGGCCATGGAGTCCCGCCGATGATCGACGTGGCAAAGGCCCTTTGTCATTCCGACGAAGGCAGCGATAGCGGGGGAATCTTGATCCTGCCAGACGGGGAATATCAAGATTCCTCGCAGCCTGCAGGGGCGGCTCAGAATGACAATCTGGGGTGGACACAGCCATGAGCGCCGGGCAACCACTGATCGATATCCAGCACGTCACCAAGTACTTCGGCCAGGTCCACGCCCTGCGCGACATCTCGATGACGCTCCACGCCGGCGAGGTGATGTGCCTGCTCGGCGACAATGGCGCCGGCAAGTCGACCCTGATCAAGATCCTGGCGGGCGTCTTCCCGCCCGACGAGGGCGAGTACCTGCTCGATGGCGCGCCGGTGCGTTTCAAGTCTCCCCGCGAGGCGCTGCGCAACGGCATCGCCACGGTCTACCAGGACCTGGCGATGATTCCGCTGATGAGCGTCTCGCGGAACTTCTTCCTCGGCTCCGAGCCGACCAAACGGATCGGGCCGTTCCGCCGTTACGACGCGGAGACCGCCGATCGCCTGACGACGGAAGAGTTGCGGAAGATGGGCATCTCGATCCGCGACACGTCCCAGCCGGTCGGCACGCTCTCCGGCGGCGAACGGCAGTCGGTGGCGATCGCCCGCGCCGTCTACTTCGGGGCGCGAGTGCTGATCCTCGACGAACCGACCGCCGCCCTCGGGGTCAAGGAAGCGGCGGTCGTGCTGCGCTACATCGCCCAGGCGCGGGCACGTGGCCTGGGGGTGATCTTCATCACTCACAATGTGCATCACGCCTACCCGATCGGGGACCGGTTTACGGTGCTCAACCGGGGCCGCTCCTATGGCACCTTCACCAAGGCCGAAGCCGCCGTCAAGGAAATCGAGTCGATGATGGCCGGCGGCGAGGAACTCCAGGAGCTGGCCGAGGAACTGGCCCAGATCAGCGGCGAAACCGCGCAGGCGCCGGTTTCGTAGGATCGCGAACCTGGTGTCCGGCCCGTCGCTACGGGGTCCCCAACCACGGGAGGCCACGCGGGGCCTCCCCTACAAAGAGCCAACGCGGTCGTTGAGTTTACCGGCCCCTCAGGTCCGCCAGCACGTCGGCGACCGGCTTCCGGTCGCCGAGGAAGATCGGCGTATCCAGCGCCGTCCATTTGCGGACTTCCGCCGCTCGCAGTCGCTGCACCATCTTGATCAGCTGCTCCGGATCCTCGTCCTCCAGGGCCACCACGAATTCCTGGTCCTGGATCCCGAACGAATTGACCGTGTTGGTCAGGATGTCGGGGAACTCCCGGCCCATCTCGCCGTGCTCGATCATCAGCCGTTGGCGTTCCTTGTAGTCGATCAGGAACCACTCCGGCGTCTTCGAGAACGGGTAGACGCTGAGGTAGCGCTTGGCCGGCAGCCCCTTGACGAAGGCTGGGCCGTGGGTCGGATCGTACTGGGACATGCCCCCGATCCCGATGTAACTCTTCTTCAGCGTCAGGTGGCCGCCGATCGAGGTTTGGTCGACGGCGATCGCCAGCTTCTGCAAGCTGTCGAGCCGCGGCGCGTGAGCCCAGACGATGAGGTCGACATCGGCGCTCAGCCCCAAGGAGGAATAGACGCCGCGCACGACTACCCCATCTTCGGGATGATCCATGGCGTGGGCCAACTCTCCGGCCGCTTCGCCGTAGCCGCTGCCGTTGACCTCGGTCCAGGTCGGGTTTCGTTGGTACAGCCACCAGGCCGCGTAGAGATTCGGTGATGATTGCGTGTAAGCCATGCGTGGGGTGTCCTGTTCTGGAAATGGATCGCGATTGGCCGAATTCCGGTGCGCCACGGTCCCTGCATTGTCCATCATGCCAAGTCCAGGCGACGTGCGGCAAATGGAAACGGGATTCCCTGCCGGAGCGGTGACACGCTCGAGTGTGAGGAGTGACTCAAGACTGAGGCCCACTTACGCATCGTCCTCCAGCGCAGAGGCACAGGCGCGCAGCGCCGTCAGCAGCAGCCGTCGATCGTTGCTCTCCAGACCCTCGAGCATCCGTTGCTCGATCGAGTCGACCAACGGATGCGCCAGCACGAGCACCTGCCGCGCCCGTTCCGTCAAAACTGTCGTCTGCACCCGTCCGTGCGTCGGGTGTGGCCGCCGCGCCAGTAAGCCCGCTATCGCCAGCTTGGCGACGACAGCGTTCATCGTTTGGGGCGTGACGAACGCTCGCCGCGCTAGGTCCGCGTTCGACAAGCCAGGGGCCGTCTCCAGAAGGCTCAGGACGGCGTATTGTGGCGTCGTCAATCCGACGCTGCGCAGGGCGTCGTCCATGCGCAGGCGAAGCGCGTGCTGGGTACGCTTCAGTTGATACCCTATTTGGTGCTCCGAGCGAGCGATCATCCTTCCCCCTTGCATTTATCAGTACCCTGTTATATTATAAGGCTACTGACATTCATTCGATTTCAGGAGGTTTCATATGGCCAAGCTGATTGGACCCGATTTCGTCGCGCTCCAGGTGCACGACCTCGACGCGAGTAGGCGGTTTTACCGCGACACGGTGGGACTGGAGGTCGCCTCCTCTAGCCCACCGAATGTGGTCGTGTTCAACACGTCACCTATCCCCTTCGCTGTTCGAGAGCCGATGGTCGAACTTGATGCCGTGCCACAGCTTGGGTGGGGCATAGCACTGTGGTTCAGCTGTGACGACCCTGATGCGCTCTATACCACACTCCTCGAGGCCGGGGTCTCCATTCTGCAGGAACCCATCGACGGAGCTTTCGGCCGCCAATTTACCTTTGCCGATCCCGACGGGTACGCCATCACGACCCATGCCAGGTCCGACACGCCGTGAGCCGCTTCGAACTGCGCCCAGAAGAACCATGCTCCCTTGCGGCAAGCACGCGTTTCGTGATGGCTTCGTACCTGGCACATACAGGTTCGCACCCGCCAATATCTCGACGTTCGCATTCGCTGCCGACTTAGCGTTCGCGGGAGTGAAGGGGAGAGGACCGCGGCGGTGACCCTGCCTACCGATGGAGTTTGCATCGTCGGTGAGATTGCCGGAGGTGCTGATCCCTATGTGGTATGCGGGTAGGTAGCGCGCATCCCCTCCCTGGACGTTGACGGCCGCACTCTACCGATGGTGGGCGTCTTCGAGGCCGTGGGCAACATGCTGGCCATAACTAGTCCGTCCTGGTAGCCAGCCGATCGGGTTGATTGTCGGAGTCGAACATCCGATCGGTTCGCTATACTTCAGGGGTGAAGACGAACCACCAGCACCCTGATTTCCGCAAACGATTGGCCGCCCTCGCCCTGGCTCCCGGTGTGTACCTGATGAAGGACGCCGAGGGCACGATCATCTACGTCGGCAAGGCGATGGCCCTGCGCAACCGGGTCCGCTCCTACTTCCAGGCCACCCGCCACCGCGATCCCAAAACCCGCGAGCTCGTGTCCCACATCGTCGATTTCGACGTCATCCGCACCGACACCCCGACCGAGGCCCTGATCCTCGAGAACGAGCTGATCAAGAAGCACCTGCCCCGCTACAACGTCATGCTCAAGGACAGCAAGACGTACCCCTACATCCGGATCACCAACGAGGAATGGCCCCGCGTCATCAGCACCCGCCAGATCGTCAACGACGGCAGCAAGTACTTCGGGCCCTACACCTCCGCTGGCGCCGCTTACAAGACGATCAACCTGCTCAACCGCCTCTTCCCGTACCGCAAGTGCGACAAGAAGATCACAGGACATGACGATGTCTGCCTCTACTACCACATGCATCAGTGCACCGCCCCCTGCATCTCCGCCGTTGATCGCGACACCTACATGCAGTCGATCAAGGGCGCCACGCTCTTCCTCTCCGGCCGGGGGGACGAGATCACCGGGGGCATCGAGGAGGAAATGGAGCAGGCCTCCGAGGCCTGGAACTTCGAGCGCGCCGCCGAGCTGCGCGACCGCCTCTCCGCCATCACCCACGTACTCGAACGCCAAAAGATCGTCAGCGCCCGGGGCACCACCGCCGACATCATCGCCATCGCCCACGGGGCTGGAGGCGACGCCGCCGTGCAGGTCGGGTTCCTCCGCAACGGCAAGATCATTGGCCTCGAATACTTCCCGATGCAGGCCGCCGTCCATGACGAGCCGGGCGAGATCGTTTCCAGTTTCATCAGCCAGTTCTACGCCGACGCCGCCGTGATCCCGCCCCGCCTCATGCTGCAGCACGCCTTGCCCACCGAGGAGGCCCCGATCGTCAGCGAGTGGCTCAACACCCTGCGCGGCGCCAAGGTCGAGATCTCTGTGCCGCAGCGCGGCGACAACCGGGGCCTGGTCGAGATGGTCGCCAAGAGCGCCGAGGAGAACCTGGAACAGGCCCGCCTCAAACACCTCTCGGACGAAATGAAGATGACGGCGGCGATGACCGAGCTCGCCGACGCGCTCGATCTCCCTCGGCTGCCACGCCGGATCGAGTGCTACGACATCTCCAACCTGCAAGGCACCAACCCCGTCGCCTCGATGGTCGTCTTCCAGGACGCCAAACCGGCCAAGAAGGAATACCGGCGGTTCACGATCAAAACGATCACCGGCTCCAACGATTTCGCGATGATGAACGAGGTGATCAAGCGGCGGTTCAAGCGCGCCGCCGAGGCCGACGAGGAAAAGGAGGGCAAGTGGACCACGCTGCCCGACCTCGTCATCGTCGACGGCGGCAAGGGCCAGCTCAACGCGGCGCTCGAAGGCTTGAAAGAGGTCGGGATGGACGTGCCGATCTGCGGGCTCGCCAAGGAGCAGGAGGAAATCTTCCTGCCCGGCCGCAAGGATTCGATCATGCTCCCGCGGGACGCCCAGTCCCTCTTTCTCGTCCAGCGCGTGCGCGATGAGGCGCACCGCTTCGCCGTGACCTTCCACCGCACCCGGCGGTCCAAAGCGACCTTCCATTCGAAGCTGGACGATATTCCTGGTATTGGGCCGAAGAAGAAGAAGGCGCTGATCAAGTCGTTCGGGTCGGTCAAGGGCGTGAAGGAAGCCAGCATCGAAGACCTGACCGCGGTCGAGGGCATCACCGCCCAGTTGGCTACCCAGCTCAAGGCGGGACTGTAAGATTCGCCAGGAGGTTTGCTCGCCGGCGGCACGATACCGGCTGCGCCGTATCCAGCGTATCCAGCAGGGCCGGCGCGTTCCCTCCACAGTCGGGATGACAGGCACGTTTTCCGGAAAGGCGCCAGGGACATGAAATCGCTTACGCTCGAAGAACCCCGGGCGCTGGAACAGGCGATCGCCACGATGCAGCGCGGCGGCATCGTGGCCTTCCCGACCGATACGGTGTATGGCATCGGCGCGTCGCTCAATCATCCCGCGGCGCTGGAGCGGATCTTCCAGATCAAGCACCGTGACAAGGACCGTACGTTGCCGTTGTTGGTGTCCTCGCCCGCCGATCTGGACAAGGTCACCGAGCATGTCGACCAGGTGCTGCTCCGGTTGGCCAGCGCCTTCTGGCCCGGTCCGTTGACCATCGCGTTGCCGGCGCGCCCCTCGCTCCCGTCATTCGTGGTCGCCGCCGACGGCACGGTGGGTGTTCGGGTGCCGGATCACTCCGTGGCGCTGACCCTCGCCAAGCGTTGCGGCGGCGCTATCGCGGTCACCAGCGCCAATGTCTCCGGGCAACAGCCGGCGCGGCGTCCGGAGGAAATCGATCCGGGGCTGGCTGGCGAGCTCGACCTCGTCCTGGACGGCGGCATCGCCCGCGGCGGCCTGGCGTCCACGGTCGTCCGGCTCGAGGGTGCTACCATCGTCCTCATACGAGAAGGCGCAATCCCGCGAACCGCTATCGAAGCGGCCTGGGCGGAGATTCGTGCGGCAGAGGGAATGGACCCCGTCGCCGGGGCCATAGGGACGGATACGCAAGCGGAGAAGGCAGTGACCGAGGCCAAGCGATGACCCAGCGAGAATCCGCCGACACGGACCAGCGATTGCGGCGGCGACGACGCATTCACGACGAGTCGCTGCTGGACGACGGCGTCGAGCCGGTCGGCGATGAGCACAAGGTGTTCGGCCTGGGCATCCCCAACGCCGATGCCCGCCAGCCTGCCTACGGCCAGGGCATCGTTGTCAGCCTGCTCACCGCCGGGGCCATCCTGCTCCTGGCGATCATCTCGATCGGCGTGGGCGACGGCTCCGATCCGCCGGTGTTCGAGAATACTGATTCGATCTTCTGGCTTATCGCCGCCTCCACGCTGGTGCTGGCCGCCGGTGGTTCCCAATTTGCCGAGCGCACGGCCGCCCGCGCCGCAGTCGATGTCGGGCATCCGCGGCCGACCACCGCGATGGCGACGGCCTGGGCGGTTCCGATCGTCGCAACCCTGGCGGCGATCCTGCTGGTCGCCACGTTCCACAACCGGACGATGCTGGTGGTTGGACCCTTGGTCGCGTTCTTCGGTATCGCGGGCGCCCTGCTCTCGCGGGACCTGCTGGACGAGGCGGACGAGCAGTCGACCCGGGTCGCGTCCGTAATCCACACGCTCGTCGTCCACGGTATCGCCTTCCTGGCGTTGAGCGCCGTCTACCTCAACAAACTCGATTCCTGGCTTTCGGCGCCGCTGGTGGGGATCATCGGGGCGATCCTGATCCTGGAGACGCTCGAACGTGGCGGCATCGCCCCGCCCCAACGCGTGTTCTATGCGGTGATCGGCGGCTGGGTCATGGCCCAGGTGACGGTTGCCCTCAACTGGTGGCCGACCTACGGCTGGACCGGCGGGGCCGTGCTACTGGTGATCTTCTATGTCGCCGCCGGGTTGCTGCTGGTGCGGGCCCAGAAGCGGATCGTCAGCACCCGTGACCTTCTCGAGTTCGGCGGGGTGGGCAGCCTCTTCCTGCTCCTGCTCGCCGTTTTGGCTTGACGTTGACCGTTCGATCGACCGTTGTGATTCATGGGGGGAACGACGCAGCCCAATGACCGAGAATGCACGAAACACCGGTGGCAAGCCCAAGGGCAACCGGAACGCCGGCAACGAAACGCTGCTCGCGCTCTACGACAGTCTCGAGGACCTCTACAGCATCCTGGAGACGCTCGACGAGCTGGGCATCAAGAACCGTGACGAGTTGCTCGCCTACATCGACACGCTCGATAACGAGCTGGAAGAACTCGAATCCCTGGGCGACGTCTAATCGACCAATGATCGTTGCGCCCGGATCATGCGACGGGGTGAGGGCATCGGGCGGGGACAAGCCCTGCCGCAATCAGGGGCGCGATGCGGCCAGGCGTTGCCTGCCGGATTCGTCATGTCGGCGACATGGATATGTTCGAGTCCAACCGGCTCCAGCACCTGGCGGCGCGGGGACCGCTCGCCGCCCGGATGCGGCCGCGCACACTCGATGAACTGGTCGGACAGGAACACGTGGTCGGGCCAGGCACCCTGCTGCGCAAGGCAATCGAGGCTGATCGCCTCTCGTCGGTGGTGCTCTGGGGACCGCCCGGCTCCGGCAAGACGACGCTCGCCCAGATCATCGCCGCCACCACCCGCGCCACCTTCGCCTCCGTCAGCGCCGTTTCCTCCGGCGTCGCGGACCTGCGCAAGGCAATCGCCGAGGCCCGCGACCGACTTGGCATGAACGGCACGCGGTCTGTCCTCTTCATCGACGAAATCCATCGCTTCAACAAGGCCCAGCAGGACGCGATCCTGCCCTACGTCGAGGATGGCACGGTGATCCTGATCGGGGCCACCACCGAAAACCCGTCGTTCGAGGTCAACGCCCCCCTGCTCTCCCGCTCCCGGGTCATTACCCTCCGCGCCCTCACCGATGACGACGTCAAGACGATCGTCTCCCGGGCGCTCGTCGATCACGAGCGCGGCCTGGGCCGCGACGACCTGTCGATCGACCCGGATGGCCTGGACCTGCTCGCCAACATGGCGAACGGCGACGCCCGCTTCGCCCTGAACACCCTGGAAGTCGCCTCGGCCGGTGTCGGCGACGACCGCACGATCACTGTTGAACTGGTGCAGGACGCCGCCCAGCGCCGGGCCGCGACGTACGACAAGGACGGCGACGACCATTACGACGCGATCTCGGCCCTGCACAAGACGATCCGGGGCTCCGATCCCGATGCCGCGCTGTACTGGCTGGCGCGGATGCTCGAACGTGGGGACGAGCCGCTCTACGTCGCCCGACGCCTCGTCCGCTTCGCGTCGGAGGATGTCGGGCTGGCCGATCCCCAGGCGCTGGAGCTGGCGATGGCCGCGCAACAGGCCGTCCATTTCATCGGGATGCCGGAAGGCGCGCTGGCCCTGGCGCAGCTCACCGTCTACCTTGCCCTGGCGCCCAAGAGCAACGCGATGTATGTCGCCTACGGCCAGGCGCGGGACGATGTGGCGAAGACGCGCAACGACCCGGTGCCGATCCACCTCCGCAATGCCCCGACCCGGCTTATGAAGGACCTGGGCTACGGCGAGGGGTACAAGTACGCGCACGACTTCGACGATGGCGTCGTCGGCCAGCAGAACCTGCCGGACAACCTGAAGGGGCGAACCTATTACGCGCCGGTCGACCGCGGCTTCGAGCGCACGCTGGGAGAACGCCTCGAACGGATTCGGAAGATCTACCGGCAAACTGGTGAGCCGTAGGGCTGCCGAGCTTGTATCGGTCCCATTTGGTGGGATGGTACACAGGGCCGAGACAAGCTCGGCAGCCCTACGAAATCGTGTTTCGATCGATAGGACCGGTCTCGCCAGTTGAGGATTCTATGACCATCATCGTCCCCATGTCGCGGTCGTACGACCGTACACTCGGCCAGATCCGGCCCGTCGAGATCATCGCCAACGAGGCGCCCTACGCCGAAGGCTCGGCCCTGATCCGGATCGGCGACACGCACGTTCTTTGCGCGGCGACAGTGCAGGAAGACGTGCCCCGCTGGATGAAGGGCAAGGGCAAAGGCTGGGTCACGGCCGAGTACGCGATGCTTCCCCGTTCGAGCCCGCGCCGGATCGAGCGCGAGGCGACCAGGGGCAAACAAGGCGGTCGCACGGTCGAAATCCAGCTCCTGATCGGCCGCTCGCTGCGGGCGGTGTGCGACATGAACGCGCTCGGCGAACGCCAGGTCATCCTCGACTGCGATGTGATCCGCGCCGACGGCGGCACGCGCTGCGCCTCGA
>JBGTNF010000107.1:0-4202 GCA_041743205.1 Thermomicrobiales bacterium
GGCGTCGCCTTCGGCGTGACCTGCACGACGGCCTGGGTCCCGCGCTGGCGACGATGACGCTGCAAGGCGATACGGCGCGCGGCCTGATCCATGTCGACCCGAACGAAGCCGAGGCGCTGCTCACGCAGTTGACGGCCTAGGCCCAGGCGACCATGGGCGAGGTTCGCCGCCTCATCCACGCCCTGCGGCCGCCTGTGCTCGATGATCTCGGCCTGACCGCCGCGCTCCGCTCACTCGCCACGTCGTTCGGCCCTCGGGCGCCCACGATCGAGGTCGAGGTGCCGAACGCGCTGCCGCAGCTTCCCGCGGCCGTCGAAGTGGCGGTCTACCGCATCGTGCAGGAGGCGCTCACGAACGTTGTCCGGCACGCGGGGGCGCGTCAGTGTCTCATTCGTGTGAGCTGTGACGAGGCGCTCCACCTTTCGATCAAGGACGATGGGACAGGCATTCTCGCCGGACGCACGGCAGGCGTTGGATTGACGTCGATTCGTGAACGCGCGGAGGAACTGGGCGGCTGGCGCCGGATCGAGCGGGGCAACGATGACTTGGGAACGATCGTGCGGGTCAGCCTCCCGCTGCGAGGTCGCGATGGAACCGATCCGTTTGCTGATCGTTGACGATCACGAGCCGTTTCGCCACGGCCTGCGGGCGATGCTGCGCGGCGAAACTGACATTGTCGTTGTGGGCGAGGCGGCCGATGGCGACACCGCGCTCGCCCGCGCCGAGCTGCTGCAGCCCGATGTGGTGCTGATGGACCTGACGATGCCGGGCCGGAACGGGCTGGAGGCGACGCGGAGCATCCTCCACACCAGCCCGCATGTGCGCGTGCTCGTGTTGACGATGGCCGACGATGACGAATCGGTGTTCGCGGCGCTTCAGGCCGGAGCTCGGGGCTACCTGCTCAAGGGCGCCCTGAAGGGCGACGTGCTCCGCGCCATACGCGGCATTGCCGCGGGCGACGCCATCTTCGCGGCGGCGGTTGCCCAGCGGCTGATGCACTACTTTGCCACCGTTCGCCCGCCAATTGGGGTCGACGCCTTCCCGGAGCTGACCGGGCGGGAGCGCGAGGTCCTCGCCTTGCTGGCCCACAACCGCAGCAACCAGGACGTCGCCGACCGCCTTGGGCTGAATGTCAAGACCGTCCGCAATCACGTCTCGAACATCTGCACCAAGCTTGAAGTAGCCGACCGGACCCAGGCGATGATCCGCGCCCGCGACGCCGGACTCGGACGGCGGTGATACGAGCTGGAACGACCTGCGGCCAACTTGCACTTCGCTGGATTCGACGTCAACGGACCAACTGATTCCGGGTCAGGACTTCTTGAGCGGGTCGTGACCCCAGTTCATCAGCGAATAGCGCCACTTGGTGTCCTTGATGTCGCCATCCGGCTTCTGGGCGAGGTGGCGATGCACGTAACTGACGACGCGGCCCATCTGGTCGATATCGTCGTCGGTGTAATCGGCCTTCTTCTTGTCGAGGATTTTCACGATCATCCGGCCCGACTCGTGACCGGTGCTTTCGCCGCCGCCCTTCTTCTGGCCCACGTCGCCGGAATCGTCCGTTTCCAGCCAGCGTTCGAGTTCCTTGCCGGTCATGTTGACCGCGTCACCGAACTCCTTGATGGTCGTCTCCCGGTCGTCAGCCATCGCGTGCCTATCCTTTCACGGCCTTCAACGCCTCGGCCTTGTGGGCCGCCTGCTTGCCGGACTGATCGCTTTCCACCAGGTAGTGCGGATCGTCCTTCGAGGCGGCAATGTGGAAGTCCTCGATGTCGGTCGGTTCGGTCAGTTTGCGGACGACCTTGCCCACCGATTTGCCGCCGGAGCTGTGCCACTCGACGCGGTCGCCTTTCTTGAACTCGTCGGCCATCGCTGCGGACCCCTTCCCTGAATGCTCGGCATGACGGCGTTTCCATCAACGGACCGTCAGCGTGCGCAGCGGCGGCAAGTCGCGTCAAGCGACATCCCACCCCTGAGGGCCAGTTGGCTGAGTAGTCCATTCAGCGTATCGTGACATCTTCAATACCGTCATCCCGAGCTTGCGAGGGCCCCCCCGCCGCAGCGCAGCGATAGGCGGTATTGAGGTCCGGCAAAGCACGTACCGGCTGCGCCGGGGGGTTCCTCCTTCGTCGGAATGACGGCTGGCGAGGCGTCGGCAACACGGCGCGATAGACTGGACGGACTACTCAGCCAGGCAGGGCGTCGTTCAGCAGCTTCACCATCCCGGCTGACAATGCGTAGCCGCGCTGGGCCTCGCTCCACGGGCGGGCGAAGCCATGTTCCGCGAACGCCGCGCCGATCGCCGCCACGGTCAGGGTGACGGCGACGTGGTCCTCGACGTTGAGAATCGGTTGGAGCGCCGCGCCGTCGAATCGCTCGTCGGGATGCTCGACCAGCCAGGCCAGGAACTGCCGGGCTGGACCTTCGCCGAGGTCGGCCACGATGCTGGCCACGACCGGGTGATCCCCGGCCGCGATGTCGCGGGGTGGCCTGGCGCCCTGACGGACCGGTGAAGCTACGCCAGCGTTCGAGCGCAGACCGGGGATGATATCCCGGGCGATCTCGCGGAGGACCGGCAGCTCCGCCTCGGCCCGCGGCCACGGCAGGTAGATGTCCCGGAATCCCGCGGCGTGATAGGCAGCCACGCCCGCTTGGAACGCCGCCGGCGATTCCAGCAGGTTGATCGACGGGCTGACGGAGCGGACCAGGGTGGCCGGGTCGCGTCCCACCTCGCGACAAGCGTCGTCGAGCCGGCGGTTCGTCGCGGTGGCGTCCTCCGGGGCGCCAACGGTGTTCCAGATATCGGCGTGGCGGGCAATGAGCCGCAGCATGCGCGGTTTGGTTCCGCCAATCAGGAGCGGCAGGCGAGGGTGCTGGAGCGACTTCGGCTCGAACGGCGCGTCGAGCAGGCGGTAGTGCTCGCCCTCGAAGGTCGTACGATCCTGTGTTTGCAACTCGTCCCAGATCTCGAGCGCCTCGGCGAAGCGGTCGACTCGCTCCCTGGCTGAAGGGAACGGGAATCCGTAGGCCTCGTGCTCCCGTTCCAGCCAACCGGCCCCGACCCCGAAATCGACCCGGCCACCGGAGATGTGATCGACTGTCATCGCCTGCTTGAGCAGCAGTGCCGGGTTGCGATAGGAATTGCCGCTGACCATGATCCCGAGCCGCAGCGCCTGGGTGAACGGCGCCAGCGCCGCCAGCATCGTGTAGGCCTCGTGGGTGGGATCGGCGACATCCTTGAGGCCGAAGAAGTGGTCGACGAGAAAGAGGCCGTCGAAGCCGAGCGATTCGGTTTCACGGGTGCGGGCGAGCATCTCCGGCCACGACGCGCGCTGGCCGAGGACGATGCAGAAACGGGGCGCGGCGGTGTCCATGGCGGTTCCTTCGTGGTGATCGCGCATGGCGCGACGGCGCATTCGTGTCAGGATGGCATCGCCCGGTGGCGTGCACAAGACGCCGGCGGTCGCGCCGGACTCTCTAACGCTATTCCAATGCGATGCCATCGTGTTCTGACGCGGTTCCAACGGGCAGCGCCCTACGCTGCACGTTCGTATTGCCATGCGAACGACGCCCCCTGGCGCCGGGGCAACGCGGCCAGGTGATGAGAAAGAATGGCGACGATCCTGACGCAGGTTCGGTCGACCGCGGTGGTGCTGGTGGCGCTCACCGTCCCCACGTATGTACGAGACACTCTACAAGGACGGTCTGGTGAACCGATGTAGTGGGAGACTTGGCACGTGCGCGATCAATCAACACCGTTCGTCGACGAGCCGGCGGCCGATCCGGCGCTGCGGAGGACGCTGGCGGGCGCTGGTCTGCCAGCAACCGGGCGCTTTCTTCCAAAAGCCGGCTGGGTTAGCCGCGTGTGGGTCGGCGACGACTACGTCGTACGACTGACCAACGGAAAGTACTGCGATGCGTATCGCCATGAGGCTACCGTCATCAACCTGCTCGCCGGCAGCGAGGTCCCACACGCCCGGCGCCTCGCCCACGGCGACGGCCCGGACGGGCCGTGGTACATCTCCGAACGCCTGCCCGGCCGAACCTTGTACGAGGCATGGCCGGCGGCGGATTCGCACACGCGCCAGGCAATGATCGAAAGCCTCGGCCTTGCGTTGCGCGAACTTCACCGCGTTCCTGTACCGGCCGACCTGCTGCCGCCCTGGCTGGCCGACGCGCTCGCCGGCAAGCCGCGGGCGGCG
>JBGTNF010000108.1:0-3773 GCA_041743205.1 Thermomicrobiales bacterium
TTCCGCGAAGGAGTCATCGACGAGGAACAATTGGCTGACCTGACCCGGTTCGATGTCGTCGTGGGCGGTGAGGCCGATTTTGCGGAGATCGCGCCAGCGCCGAACGGGCGCGAGGCCAGCAGCGCCATCGAAACCATGACGCCGCTCATGGAAGGGGCCAACCTGCGGGCGGTGGTGAGTTGGGGCAAGCACGGCGCCTTCCGTTGCGTCACGCGTGATCACCCGATGTTGACCATCCCCCCGCACCACGCGCCGCACACGGGCAGCGACGCCCCCTGGGCCACGTTCGTTGGAGCCGTGGCGATGGGCATGGCGCGGCGGCATGGCTGGGACGAGATCGGCCGCGAGGCCACCCGCCGCTTCGCGATCCGTTCCCAGGCCCTGAAGTCGGAGGGCGCCTGACGCTGGGCGCCATACTCGCACCATGAACAGCCCCCGCGCCGAGCCCCTTGCCCTCCACGCCGCTTCGCCGCCCACCCGTCGCGCCCAGCTCACAGCCCGCGTCAAGATGCTCGCCGGCCGCCACGGCCTGACTGTCTCGGCCGTGACCTCGGCTGATCCCTTCACCGACCTGGCCGACCACCTCGACCGCCACATCGACGCCGGGCACATGGCGGGCCTTGACTGGTTCACCCATGAGCGGGCCAGGTTCTCGACCGATGCCCACAACCTGCAACCGTCCGCGCAATCCATCCTCTCGGTCGGCCTGTCGTACTGGCCGGGGCCGACCGAGAAACCCGACGACGGGGTGCGGCGCGGCCGGATCTCGCGCTACGCCTGGGGACGGGATTACCACCGGGTCATCAAGCGCCGGCTCAAGGCGCTCCACGCCGACCTGCAACGCGAGCTGGACAGGACCATCGAATCGCGGCTGCTGGTCGACACGGCGCGGATCGTCGACCGGGCGGTCGCCGCGCGCGCCGGGCTCGGCTGGTACGGCAAGAATTCGCTCCTGATCGTGCCCGGCCACGGCTCGTGGGTGCTGCTGGGGGAGATGCTGCTCGACCTCGATCTCGAACCCGACGCGCCGCTCGACCGCAACTGCGGCCATTGCACCATCTGCATCGACCAGTGCCCGACCAACGCGATCGTCGCGCCGTACACGATCCACACCCCAACCTGCATTTCCTACCTGACAATAGAATTACGGGAAAGCATTCCGCGCGAACTCCGGCCGACGATGGGCGATTGGGTTTATGGCTGCGACGTCTGCCAAGAGGTGTGTCCCTACACTGGCGCCGCCCGAACGGCGGACGATGAAGCGCTACGGCCAGCGTCGATCGACAACGCTTACCCGTCCCTACCCTGGCTGCTGGCGATGTCCGAAGCAGAGTTTGGCGTTACGTACTTCGGTACCCCGGTGCCGCGCACGAAGCGGCGCGGGCTGGCCCGCAATGCGGCGGTCGCGCTCGGCAACATTGGCGACGAGGCGGATGTTCCGGTGCTGGCGAGGGCGCTCGCAAGTCACGACGAACCGCTGGTTCGCGGTCACGCTGCCTGGGCACTGGGCCACATCGGCGGACCGGCGGCCAAGACGGCCCTCGACCGGGCCCGGGCAACCGAGCCGGACGGGTGGGTGGTCGAGGAGATCAGCCAAGCGTTGGAGATGGGAAATTCAGAGTCGGACATGTAGGGGAGCTCCCGCGAGTTTCGCGACCACTGAGAAACGGGAGGACACAAGGTGCTCCCCTACCCGATCTGATTGTGCGTCAACTCCTGCGATGTTCGGCACTTCACGTCGTACGGGCCGGTCTTGTACCGGCCCCGCGTTTTCGCAACGAACCCGCCTGACAACTGGGGCCGAAACAAGCTCGGCAACCCTGCCAGGCGTGTTTGTTGGCAACGACGAATCTATGTGGCTGCACCGGTCGCCACCCGCAGTACGGTGTGGGAGTGCGGCGGCAACTGGAGCCGGATCAGGCGGCCGGATTGGCGTTCCGCCGTCGTGGTGACGGACACCGCTTCCGGATGGTCGAAGTCGTTGACGCCGTGGACATCGTCGCCGTTGACCTCGAAGCGCTGAATCTCGCCGTTCGCCTCGCCAGCCGCCAGTTCCAGGGAAACATCGAGGCCGTCGGTTTCAGTCCGATTGATGAGCGAGACCACCAGGGTGGATCGGTCATCGTCGCGCGTAGCGGCGACGTCGAACACTTCGAACGGACCGAGCTTCGCGGCGCGTGACGGCTTCTCCTGCCCCGGCAGCGATTCCGGCAGCGTCGCTTTGGGTCCGTCGACCCACGTCGCCAGCGCCACCGGCTGGGTGTGCTCGGCGAGCAGCGCCAGCGGGTGGTAGATCGTTTGGAGGTAGAGGCCGTCCGGCGAGGTGAAGATCGGCGCGATCACGTTCACCATCTGGGCCAGGTTGGCGACCGTCACCACGTCCGCCTGGCGCACGAAGACGTTGAGGTAGGCGGCCACGGCGAGGGCGTCCGAGAGATCGTACTTCTCCTCCAGCCGTTCCGGTTGACGCGCCCGGTACCAGACGTTCCACTCGTCGTAAGCGACCTTGATCTCGTGCTCGATGCCCTGCCGCCGCCGCACCCGGTCGATCTCGGCGCGCAAGGCGTCGAGCTCGCGTTCGGCGATGTGCGGCTGGTAGACGTTCTCGGCGTAATCGGCATTGCCGGTGTAGATGTGGATCGAGTGGTAGCGGATGAACTTGGCCATCCCTTCGAGCACCGTGCGGTCCCAGGCGGAGCTGCCGTCCTGCCCGCAACTGACGAGTTCGATGTTCGGGTCGGTCCAGAGCATGACCTTGGCGAACTCGATCGCCTTCCTTACATAGTCGTCGGCGGAGAGGGCGCCAATCTGCCAGGACCCCCACATCTCGTTGCCGAGCCCCCAGTACTTGACGTTGTAGGGTTCGGGATGCCCGTTGTCCCGCCGGAGATTGGCCCAGTAGGTGTCCTCAGTACCATTGCAGTACTCGACCCAGGACCGCGCTTCCTCCATCGTGCCCGTGCCCATGTTGACGCAGATGAACGGCTCGGTATCGAGTTCCCGACAATAGGCGATGTACTCGTCGGTGCCGAACCGGTTGGACTCGACATCGTGCCAGGCCAGCTCCAGGCGCCGGGGCCGGTCGTCGACCGGCCCGATCCCATCGGTCCAGGCGTAGCCGCTGACGAAGTTGCCGCCGGGCCAGCGCAGGATCGGCATCCGCAGCGGGCGCAATGCGTCCAGAACATCGGTCCGGAAGTGCTGCTTGTCGCTGAGGGGCGAACCTTCGTCGTAGATGCCGCCGTAGATGCACCGGCCCAGGTGCTCGATGAACCCGCCGAAGATTCGCCGGTCCACCCGGCCGGTCGCCTGGTCGAGGTCGATTTTCACCCGCGCTGCTTGTACCGGCATTCTTGATCCCCCCATTTCGCGGATTGTATACAATTCACGGGGACATTCTACCGGCCTGGTTGGTTTTGGGAAGCCAGCGACACGCAAAAACACCGGGCGCTATCCGCGCCCGGTGTTCGTCCGTGTTGATCTGTGTGACTCAGGAGGTCAGGCAGCCCGGCCCGACTTGCCTGCAGTGCGCATGCAGCGGGTGCAGATGTTCAGCCTCACGGCTTCGCCGTTCAACACCATCCGCTTGCGCTGCACGTTGGGACGGAAGTCCCGACTGGTGCGGCGCTTCGAGAAGCTCACATTATTGCCGAAGGTCTTGGCTTTGCCACAAACGTCGCACTTACCGGCCACGGCGGGCCTCCCTTTCACATAACCGCCGCGTAACGGATGCATCCGACGGGATCCACGTTGCGCTGACTGCTTGGCGCCTG
>JBGTNF010000109.1:0-3513 GCA_041743205.1 Thermomicrobiales bacterium
GCCACGGCCCGGGCATCGCCGGTAATCATCACCACCCGCACGTTGTCCTGGTGCAGGGCGTCGATCGCCGCGCGGGATTCGGGCCGGACCCGATCTTCGAGCGACAGCGCGCCGACGACCTCATCGTCGCGCACGACGTGGAGCACCGCCGCGCCGCGCGCTTCCCATTCCCGCGTCGCATTCGCCAGCGTGTCTGGGATCGCCAGGTTCCGTTCCCGCAGCAGGGCGGGACCGCCGACGGCGATCCTGGAGCCATCGACCGTGGCTTCCACGCCGCGCCCGGCGTTGGACCGGAAGTCGCCGGCCCGCGCCACGGTGAGCCCACGATCGGATGCAGCGGTGACGATCGCCCGCGCCAACGGATGTTCGCTATCGGCTTCGACTGCCGCCGCGAGGGCCAGCACTCGATCATCCGGAAGGTTCGGCGATGTCGCGGCGACCCCGGCGACGATGTGGGCACCTTCGGTCAGGGTACCCGTCTTGTCGAAGAGCACGGTGTCGATCGTCCGCATTCGCTCCAGCGCCAGCCGATCCTTGACCAGGATCCCGTTCTTCGCCGACACTGCCGTCGAAATCGCGATCACGAGCGGGATTGCCAGGCCCAGCGCGTGCGGGCACGAGATCACCAGTACCGTGATCGCCCGCGTGATCGCCGCGTTCAGGTCGCCCAGCAGGCTCCAGGCCAGGAAGGTGACGAGTCCCGACCCGAGCGCCACGTAGAAGAGGACGGCCGCGAACCGGTCGGCCAGGACCTGGGCGTTGGACCGCGAGTTCTGGGCGTCGGCCACCATCCGCTGGATCCCGGCCAGCGCAGTGTTCTCGCCGAGCGCGGTAACCTCGACCCGGATCGAGGAACCGGCGACGACCGTCCCGGCCACGACGCGGTCACCTGGTTCCTTGTCGACCGGCCGCGATTCGCCGGTGATCATCGATTCGTCGACTTCGGCCCGGCCGTCGGTGATCTGGCCGTCGACCGGAACCCGTGCGCCGGGGCGGACGAGCACGACATCGCCCATCGCCAGCGCGGCGAGCGGCACGGTTTCGGTGGCGCCACCGTCGGTCACGCGCTCCGCTTCGTCCGGCAACAGCGCCGCCAGCGCCGAGAGCGCGCCCTGGGCCTGGCCGATCGCCCGCATCTCCAGCCAGTGGCCGAGCAACATGATCGTCACCAGCAGCGCCAGCTCCCACCAGAACTCGAGGTCGAGCCAGCCGAAGGTGGTGGCGAGGCTGGCGACGAAGGCGACGACGATCGCCAGCGAAATGAGCAGCATCATCCCCGGCTGGCGGGAGGTGATCTCGTCCCAGCCGCCCTTGAGGAAGACCCAGCCGCCGTAGAAGAAGATGAATGTGCCCAGCACTGGCCCGACCCAGTCGCTGCCCGGGAATGACGGCATCGAGAACCGGAGCCACTCCTGGACCATTTCGCTGTAAAGCACGACCGGGATGGTCAGGATCAGCGAGAGCCAGAACTTCTGGCGAAAGGATTCGGGATCGTGCCCGGCGTGCTTGTCGTGGCCTTCGTGACCGCCCGGGCCGTCGCCATGGTGCATCGCTTGGTGGTCGATGTCGCGGGGATCGGCGAGGTTGCCGCGGTGGACGGCGGCGCCGTCGTCCTGATCGTCAGGTGGATGATGGTTGCGCGTTGCCATGGGACCCTCACTTTGCTGGCCTGGAATGTTGGATGTCCGCGGACATCCTCGGATGCGTCATCGCTCAATTATACCCCCTGGGGGTATAATTTCCAGTCAAAGGTGACGTGCCGCGTCGCTTGGGTCGATTTTCGATTCGAGTTCGGAGAGTTGGGAACGCTATTCCGGCAACTTGTTTTGGGCCGGGTCGTTCCCGCGCTCCAATGCGTTCACGACGGTTTGGAATGCGGCAATGACGTTATCGCGGTCCGCCACGGGAATACCCTCGACGATGCTGGCGAAGTACGCCGCGCGGGCCATCGCGACCTGCCCGGCAAGGCGTTTGCCGGTCTCGGTGAGCCGCAAGCGAATGGCCCGGCCGTCGTCAGGATCGCGTTCACGGAGGACCCAACCCTTCGCCTGTAGGTGTTTGACCAGTCGGCTGACCGTGCTCTTCTCCAGGCGGAGAATGTTTGCCAGTTCGGTTTGAGTACCGCCATCGCGCCGAAAAAGTTCCCGGAGCGCGTGGGCTTCGGAGACGGAAAGAGGCTGGCCACAGGGCGTGGTCTCGGGCCGAAGGAGCCCGAAGGAACGGATAAAGGCGATTACCTGCTCCTGCAGCATCTCCGCAGCTTCCTCGTCACTTGCGTTGGTCATTCCGGCGCCAAGCATCCGCATCAACTCCTCAGTTGAAACTGGTTGTATATTACAACTATATCAGGCGCGGCACAGTTCCGTACCGTTTCGATCTACCAAAGGAGAAAATCAGTGCCCACAGCTCGATTCCCGATCCAGCCTGTAATCATGGTCAGTGTCGCCTTGTTGTTGACAATCACTTCGTATGGATCCCTGCAATCGATCGTTGCCCAGGAAGCGACGCCACCTGGTCACGACGGTAGCCACGCCGCGTCCACGGACCAGGCGGGGACACCGTCGCCAGACTCCGACTCGCCCTACGCCGGCGCCTACGATCCGAACGCTCCGATCCGTGCCCTGAGCAGCGAGTTGGTGGAGCAAATCCGGCAAGGTCAGGGCGCCAGCCTGGCGTTGCCGGCCGAGCTCAACGGCGTTCCCGGTCCCCGGCACGTCCTCGAATTGCGGGCAGACCTTGATCTCACACCCGACCAGCAGAACCAGGTTCAGGAGATCTTCGACCAATACCTGGTCGACGTCATCCCTGCTGGGGAGCGCTATCTCGCCGCCGTGCAGGGGCTGGAGGAAGGCTTTCGGGCTCAAACTGTCATGGAGTCGGAGTTGCCAGGCTTCGTCGCCGAAATCGGCCGGCTCGAAGCCGATCTGGTGACGGTTCACCTGGCGGCGCACCTGCGGACTGCCGAGCTTCTCACGCCAGATCAGATTGCGGCGTACAACCGGCTTCGCGGGTACGAGTAACGGCCACGACCGACCATCCTCACGATGCCCAACGGCCCGCCACGGATTTGTGCGGCGTGCCTATCGCATTCTTGAACCAGCCGGACGAACGTGGGCGGACCATCGCGGTCCGCCCACGTTCGTCATCTTTCGGTGCCAATGATGACGGCTACCAGCGCTGGAGGAAGATGCCCTCCGGATCGTACTGGCCGCGCACCACGTCGAGCCGCGCCTGGACCCCCGGCGACCATGGCCGGCTGGTGGTGTTTTCGCCAATGAAGTTCACGTTCGTTTCCGGCAGCGTCCACGGTTCGAGCGCCGCCATCGCTTCGTGGGTCGCCGCCGGGGCGATCTCCGCGAAGAGCGGCGGGTACATCGAGACCAGGAACATCGTGTAGTTCGCGTCTCGGCCGGAGACCGCCGAGCCGCCGGGCGCATCGGTCGCCACCGCGCCGCCGCCGTGACGGAACTCGGCCATCGCGAACGGGTTGGTCGTGCCCGCCCCGAAGCGGGC
>JBGTNF010000110.1:0-2364 GCA_041743205.1 Thermomicrobiales bacterium
CCCGCGGCACCTACATCTACCCGCCCCGGCCCTCGATGCGCCTCGTCACCGACACCTTCGCGTACTGCGCCGAGCACCTGCCGGCCTGGAACACGATCTCGGTCTCCGGTTACCACATCCGCGAGGCCGGCTCCTCAGCCGCCCAGGAGATCGCCTTCACCCTCGCCAACGGCTTCGCCTACGTCCAGTCCGCGATCGACGCCGGGCTCGATGTCGACGCCTTCGCGCCCCGGATCTCCTTCTTCTACGCCGCCCACAGTAACCTCTTCGAGGAGGCCGCCAAGTTTCGCGCCGCCCGCCGGATGTGGGCCACGATCCTCGCCGAGCGCTTCGGCGCCACGAACCCGAAGGCGCTGATGATGCGCTTCCACACCCAGACCGGCGGCGTCACCCTCACCGCCCAGCAGCCGCTCAACAACGTCGTCCGCGTCGCCTACCAAGCCCTCTCGGCCGTGCTCGGCGGAACCCAGAGCCTCCACACCAACGGCTACGACGAGGCCCTCGCGATCCCGACCGAAACCGCCGCCACCCTCGCCCTCCGCACCCAGCAGGTCCTCGCCGAGGAAACCGGCGTCACCGACACCGCCGATCCCCTCGCCGGGTCCTACTTCGTCGAGTCGTTGACCGATGGGCTCGAAGCGAAAGCCCGCGAGTGGCTCGCCCGGATCGACGAGCAGGGCGGCGCCGTGACCGCGATCGAGCGCGGGTTCATGCAGAACGCGATCGGCGAGAACGCCTACCAGCGCGAACTGGCCCGCTCCTCGGGCGAGGAGGTCATCGTTGGCGTCAACAAGTACGTAGAGTTGGAATCGACCCGAATGGAGATCCACCGCATCGATCCCGAGGTCGTCGCCCGCCAGGTCACGCGCGTCACCGCCCACAAGGCGGCGCAGGACGCGGCCGTCATCGGCCCCGCCCTCGACCGCGTTCGCGAAACCGCGCGGGGAACCGCCAACCTCCTGCCGATAATGAAGGACGCCCTCCTCGCCGGCGCGACCTTGGGCCAGGTCGCCTACGCCCTCCGCGACGTCTTCGGCGAACACAAGGCGACGGTGTAAACGCCATTCCGTATGGAGCGCCAACGACGGGAGGCAGCGAAGCGATATCTCTTCGCCGCAGCGATCCTGGTGCCAATGTTGAACCTCAGACCGACTGATGAGATCTCGTACGGCTGCGGAGCTTGCTCCGCCCGCTCTCATCGTCCCGGTCTGGATGTCCTGTGCCGGCCCGACTCTTGGTTGTCATTCCGACGAACGAGGCATCTCTACAATGCGGCGAACAATGCGGCGAATGCTTGGACGACAGCGTAGCGATGCGTGCTCTCCCACGCCACCCGGGTCTCCGGGAGGACTCGGATGGCAGCCTCCCGCTCACCACTCGCGCCGATGTCCGGACGGAGTCGACAAACGTCCGTCCACCCCCTACCATGAAATCATTCCAGGGACTCATGGAAACCATCTGAAACAGTCAGGCACGGGGTGCTGCGGGGGCAGGTCATGAAGGCGTGGTTCGGCATCGGGCGGGCGCGGCACGGCGGCGCATCGCTTCACTATCTGTTTGTGCTGACGCTGCTCGTAGGGCTGATCGGGTCCGCATCCATCCAGCCGGCCGCCGCCGCCGCGGCCCGCTATCCGGATCTGTTCACAACCAAGCCGTCGAGCCTCTACTTCAGTCGGGTAACGATGAGCGACGGCGTGTCCCACCATGTGCTCCGCTTTTCGAACACCGTCTGGAACGTCGGCGAGGGCCGGCTCGAGCTCCAGGGCGATCCCCGCGCCAGCGGCAGCAACGCCATCTTCCAGAATGTCTACGATGCCATCTCCGGCGGCTCCCGCGTGGCCCAGTTCCAGGTGAGCTCGGACCTGATCTACCACCCGAGCCACTTCCACTACCACTTCTCGAATTTCGCCTCCTACCGGTTGCTGCAGCGCGACGCCGGCGGCGCCTACCGGCCGACCACCAGTGACGGGACCAAGACCAGCTTCTGCATCATCGATTACGCCCGCCTCAACGCCTCCGGTCCCACCGCTCCCCGCTACACTTCCTGCAGCGGAACACTGCAGGGGTTGTCCGTCGGCTGGGGCGATACCTACGTGGCGTCCCTTCCCGAGCAGTGGGTCGACCTGGGTTCGGCGCCCTTGGCCAACGGCTCCTACGCCGTCCAGTCCACGGTCGATCCCCTGGGCAAGCTCAACGAGGCCGGACGAACCGGGAACAACGTCGCGACGACCTATTTCAATGTCCAGAATGGCGTCATCACGATCGGCACGTCGACCTCGCCGCCGCCCAGCGGTGGGGGCCAGGTGGGCCGGGTCGTCAACACTGGCGGATCGAGCCTCAACTGCCGCGCCACGCCGGTCAACG
>JBGTNF010000111.1:0-4697 GCA_041743205.1 Thermomicrobiales bacterium
GCGATCCGTTCGAGCTGGGCGCGGTCGAGCACGCCGCCGGTCGGGTTGGCCGGGCTGTTGATGATGAGCAGGCGCGTCCGGTCGGTGATCAGGCTCTCCAGCTCGTCGACGTCGAGCCCGAAGTCGTTCTCCTCCCGCAACGGGATCGGCACTGGCTTGGCGCCGGTGAAATTGATCATCGAGCCGTAGATCGGGAAGCCGGGGTCCGGATAAATCGCTTCGTCGCCGGCCTGGAGCAGCGCCAGGATCAGGAAGAACATGACCGGCTTGCCGCCCGGCGTGACCACCACCTGGTCGGCGGTGTAGTCCAGGTTCCGGGCGCCGTTGATGTAGGCGACGATCGCTTCGCGAAGCTGGAGGTCGCCGTTGGCCGGTCCGTAGTGGGTCCAGCCAGATTGCAGCGCCTCGACCCCGGCCGCGATCACGTTGTCCGGCGTGTCGAAGTCGGGCTCGCCGACTTCGAGGTGGACGATGTCCCGGCCCCGGGCTTCCAGCGCCCGCGCCCTGACCAGCACCTCGAAGGCGGTTTCCGTGCCGAGGCGGCTCATGCGCTCCGCAAATCGAACTGACATCGCGTGGAGTTCCTTTCGATGGCGCGGCTCACGGGCCGGACCCAGGTTGCTTCTGATTCCAGACATCGTGCGGTTCGGTCAGTCGCGCCAGCCCGGACCCGGCGATAACGAGGTCGATCGCCTCGTCGAGCGAATGGCTGGCGTCGACCCGACGCTCTTCCAGCTCCGGCACGAGATCAAGGGGACGATACCACGACCGCATCTCGCGTTCACCGTATTCGGCGGCCTGCGGTTTGGAGGCGTGGCGGCGCAGGGTTTCCTCGAACGGAACATCGAAATAGAAGCAGGCCGTGCGGCCGCGATGCTGCTGCCGAAGCCGGCCCAGCATCTCGCCGTAGTGGGCCGAGGTGAAGATGCCTTCGAGGATGACGTGGTAGCCCCCATCCAGCGCGTGCCGGGCGATGGCGTCGATCAGGCCGATGTTGACGCCTCCTGGCACGTCCTTTTCCCGCAGCAGATCGCGCCGGATGACGTCCTGGCTGACGATCGCGATGCCGCGTCCGCACCGAAGCCGCACCTCCCGGGCGGTCGCCGTTTTGCCCGACCCCGAATTGCCCCGCAACACCACGAGGATCGTCGCAGCGCTGCCGGCGTGCGTCACGGTGTCCTGCCTTCGAACCAGATCGTCGACTGCTTCCATTTCGCTTCAGGCACGTTTATTGTATACAGCTATGAACCTGATTCGATGGTTGCAATACCCACCTGACGTTGGGCGAATCGCGGCGCTTCGCGATGGCGGCCCGTTGCCCAGCGCGACCACCGCCACGCCCAGGCGAGGAGCCACCGCATGAGCCAGGACCCATCGGCGCCGGGTCGACCTTCTTCACCCATCATGCGCCGCAATCTCGGTTCCGACGTCTACAGGATCCTCTGGGACCGGATCCTGTCGAGAGATTTGCACCCGACCGAGAAACTCTCCGACCTGCGACTCAGCGAGGAGCTCGGGGTCAGCCGCACGCCCGTGCGCGAGGCGCTGCACCGGCTGGTGCAGGATGGCGTCGTCATCTACTCGCCCAATCGCGGGTTCTTCGTGGCGACCTTTTCGCCCGACGACATCAGCGAAATCTTCGACCTCCGCGCCGTGCTGGAGGCGCTGGCGCTGCGCACCGTCGCGACCCGGTTGAAACCGGACGAATACACGTGGGCCAGCAGCGAGCTCGACCGGGTCAAGGTGCTGATCGAGGACGCCAGCACCGACGCCGAGCGGCACGAGGCGGCCAGCGCGTTCCTGGAAGTCGACCAGGGCTTCCACCAGTGGCTGATCGAGGGCTCCCAGAACCAGCGCCTGATCAATTTCGTGAACGGGCTTTGGGCGCAAATCTCGGTCTTCCAACGGGCGGGCACGCACATTCCCGGCTGGAACGAGATCGCACTTCGCCAGCACAAGGGCGTGATCGACCTGCTGCTGGCGGGCGAAAGCGACCGCGCGGCGGAAGCGCTGCAGGATCACATCCTGGACATGAAGGTGCGGGTGCTCGCCGATATCGCCCCCAACCTGTCGCCGATCGGCGGCAACGAGATCGCCGCCCCATGAGCCAGATCGTGAAGGATACGCCGCCGGGACTGAACGACTGGTCGCCGCTCTCCCCGGTGGAAGCCGGGCGGCTGTTGCGCGACTTTCCCGGTGTCTGGTGCATCGCGGGCGGGTGGGCGATCGACCTTTGCGTTGGCGGGCGGCCGCGAGACCATGCCGATGTGGACATCCAGATCGGCCGCACCGCCCTGCCCCTGCTTCACCGCCGGCTGCCGGGCTGGCTACTGTACGCTGCCGACGGTGACCTGACGCTCTGGGAAGAAGCCTCGCCGTTGCCCGACGGGGCGCACGACATCTGGTGTCGCCGTCCGGGCCAGCCGTGGGCGTTCCAGTTCATGGTGGTCGACCTCGACGACCGCGAATGGGTGTTCCGGCGCGACGACCGGATCCGCGGACCGATCGACACGATGACCGAACGGGTCGACGGCCTTCCAATCCTGGCGCCCGAAATCCAGCTGCTCTACAAATCGAAACGTCCGAACCGTCCGAAGGACGAACGTGACTTCCGCCATGTCCTGCCGCGCCTGACCGCTGGAAAACGCGAATGGCTCGCCGCCAGCCTGGTCCAGCTCTACGGCGATCACCCGTGGATGTCGCTGCTTGGCCACGCGAATCCTGATCCGAACGTCATGACCAGGGAGCCACTTCCATGACCGGTGAAACACGACGCTGGGAGTATCACCGCTTGCCGGCGATGCCCGAGCCGGGCACGAACGACCCGCCGGGCCCGGCGGGTCGTTCATCTTCAAACGCCCGGCTCCAGGCTTTCGCGAACGGATCACGCTGGATCAGCGGGCGCGGGTCCAGCAGGCGAGGGAAACAGCCGAATGAAGCGCACCGGCATCCTCAATCCCGCCGTCGTCCACCTCCTCGCCAGCACTGGGCACACCGACTATTTCACGATTTGCGACAGCGGGTTTCCCGTGCCGCCGGGACCGGATCGGATCGACCTCGCGGTGGTCAGCGGCCTCCCCACGGTCACGGACCTCCTGAGCGCGATCCACGCCGAGTTCATCATCGACCGGGTGGTGATCGCGGAAGTGGCGCTCCAGTTCAGCCCGGCCTACGTGGAGGCCCTGCGTTCCCTCCTTGGCGATGTGCCGCTGGTGACCGTTTCGCACCTGGAGTTGAAGGAACTGAGCCAAGGCGGCCGGGCCACGATCCGCACCGGCGATGCCACGCCCTACGCCAACATCCTGGTGGTGTCGGGGTAGGTTTGGGACGGCAGACGAGAGCCATGATTCCCGGTTGAGAGCGGGCGGGTCCCACGCTATCGCTGCGCTGCGCTCTGGACAGGCAACGCTTGGCGTTCGCGGGCGCCGAATGTGTCAGCAGGCGAATGCCTCGTGCCCGCTGGCCCTCCCCTACGACGGCGGTGACGTCGATGGTCCGCAATTCCGTCAGGCGCGGAAGGCGAGGGCGACGGTTTGCGGATGGGGGTAACGGAATTCGAGGAGCAGGCGGGCGCGGTCGTCGTCGGTCAGGGGCGCTTCGAGCCGCTCGAATGAGGCCACGCCGAGCAGCGTGACCATGATGTCGGACATTCCGTCCGCCACCTCGGCGCCGTCGATCACGACTTCGTGGAGCACCTCGGTCCCATCTTCATCGGCTTGGGCGAAGACGATCCCGGAGCGGTCGCGTTCGACCCATAACTTCCTCATCGAATCGAGCACGATGCTGTCCTCGGCGCCCTCGCTGTTGGCGTAGGTGAAGGCGAATGGCATCCCGTTCATGATGTCCCCCTGAATTGGTGAGCAAGTGTACGTACAGTAATCTTGAGTTCCGAGAGTAGAACACATGTTCGCTTTCGGCAAGGTCATGGGCCAAACGTCTCAATGGTGCGTCGCCGCTCGATCTCGCGTGCTGGAGAATCAGAGGCTGATAGCCCCCGATTCCAATATTCGGCTTCAATCCGGCGTACCATTGCGGTTTCCGGATCGTCGCCTGGAGGGCTGCAGCTGGTGACTCGCGCATGACCCCTATCGTTCGCCCTTCCTGGCGCCAGGTCGCCCACGGCTACCTGATCCTGCCGCACGCCGTGCCGATCGTGGTCGTGATGGCGGCCACGGCCGCGTTCGCCCTGATCGCGGCCCGCGGCTGGCCAGGCGCCGGGCCGATGACCTGGTTGCTGCTCGCCATGTTCGGCGGCCAGCTCGCGATCGGCGCGGTCAACGAAATCGTCGACGCCGATCTCGACGCCCGGACCAAGCCCGCCAAGCCGATTCCCGCCGGTCTCGTCTCGCGGCGCGGCGCGTGGACGGTGGCGATCGCCGGATGCGTGGCGATGGCTGTTTTCAGCCTGCGGTTCGATGTACCGGTTTTCCTGGTCTGCACGCTCGGCACCGGCGTGGGCATCGCCTACAGCATCTGGTTCAAGCGCACGATCTGGGCCTGGATCCCGTACCTGATCGCGCTGCCGTTGCTGCCGATCTGGGTCTGGCTGGCGCTGAGCGAGGTGGACCCCGGCCTCTACGCGATCTACCCGATCGGCGCGGCAGCCGTGATCGCGGTGCAGCTTGCCCAATCCATCCCCGATGTCGAGGCCGACGCCCGGGCCCAGGTCCGCACGCTCGCGGTCGCGCTCGGCCGGC
>JBGTNF010000112.1:0-11636 GCA_041743205.1 Thermomicrobiales bacterium
TTCGAGGCCCCGGTCTATGTGGCCTGGGCGCGCACCAACCGCTCGGCCCTGATCCGCGTGCCGGCGATTCGTGGCGGCAACCTGGCGGCTACCCGGATCGAGTTGCGCTGCCCGGATCCGTCCTGCAACCCGTACCTCGCCTTCACGGCGATGCTGGCGGCCGGGATGGACGGCATCATCAACGAGCTGCCGCTCGAAGACCCGATCGAAGAGAACCTCTACCACTTCACCGATGAGGATCTCCGCCGGCGCAACATTCCCACCCTGCCCGCCACCCTGGGCGAGGCGGTCGAGGAGTTCAGGAAGGACCAGGTCCTGCGCGACGCCCTCGGCGAGCACGTCTCCGAGCGCCTGATCGAAGCGCAGAGCGCCGAATGGGACGAGTTCCGCAAGACCGTCACCGAGTGGGAGCGCGATCGTTACCTCGAGATCTACTAGATCGTTTGCCGGGCTCCGTTCCCAATCCGTGAACGGGGCCCTGGCCTGCCGGGTCGACACGGGGTCGACCCCTACAACCATCGACCACTGACGCTGAACCGCACCCCAGGGCCGGATCGAAACGATCCGGCCCTGGGGTGCGTCTTGCCAGGGAGGAGGCCGATTGCCGCGATTTCCATTGCACGGATGTATGCTGCTGGCAGCGAGGCTCCACAACCTTGTTGGCTCGACGATGTCTTGCCTTACTCATCCATCCTCCATGAAGGGAGACCCGGATGTCTGCGGAAGCACGAGGTCTCTTGCCGGTGCTACGGGAGTTGGTCGACGGTTATCGCATCTCACAAGCCATTCGTGTGGCAGCCGTGCTCGGGATTGCCGACCTGCTGGCAGGGGGTTCCCGTACGAGCGATGACCTGGCCGCCGCCACCGATACGCACCCGGACGCCTTGTACCGGTTGCTCCGAGCATTGGCGGCCGTAGGTGTCTTCCACGAAGGGGAAGGACATCGATTCTCGCTGACCGAGGTTGGCAATTGTCTGAGACACGATGCACCAGATTCGCTCTATGGCTGGGTCATGTTCGACGCAGGGCCTACGCACTGGCAGAACTGGAGTGCATTGGAGTACAGCGTGCGCACCGGTGAGAATGGATTCCGGCACGTCTTCGGCATCGATTCCTGGGTTTACAGACAGCAGCATCCGGACCTTGGCGCCGAATTCGACCTGGCCATGTCCTCTCTCACAAACCTCGTGATCGCCACCCTCCTGCCGATCTTCGATTTCGGCCGGTTCGCGACCATCGTCGATGTTGGCGGGGGAAATGGCGCCCTCCTGGCGGCGATCCTGGTCAGGTATCAGGGCGTCCGTGGGGTGCTCTTCGATCAGGATCATGTCGTTTCCGGAGCAGGTCCCGTCTTTGAGCGGGCCGGAGTGGCGGACCGCTGTGACGTCGTTGGCGGCGACTTCTTCAAGGAGATCCCGGCGAATGGCGATGCCTACGTGCTTAAAAGCATCATCCACGACTGGGAAGATGCGGAGGCCATCGCCATTCTGCGGAACTGCCGCCAGGCGATGCCGGAGGGTGCGGCGTTGCTGGCGATCGAGCGTGATCTTGGCTCCCCAAACGAAATGAGGGATAGCAAGTTCTCCGACCTGAACATGTTGCTTGGCCCCGGTGGGCGAGAACGCACAATCGAGTCGTACGCGGGCCTGTTCAATGCAACGGGATTCGCGTTCGTAGGGGTCACTCGTGGATCAACCGGGTTCGGCATCTTCGAAGGGGTGGCAACCTGATCGACACGGCTATCGGTTTCAGTCGCCACTGAGGATGACGCCGCCGGCCTTCGTGACCATGATTGCGCGCTCGAACTGGGCGACCATCGTGCCGTCGACGGTGCGCGCTTCCCAGCGGTTGGCCATGAAGAAATCCATCTTGCCCTCGATCACCACCGGCTCAACCGTGATGACCATGCCCTCCAGCAACGTCGGCCCGGTTCCCGGGTCGCCGGCGAACGGCACCTGCGGGTCTTCCCAGCAGCGGCGGCCAAGGCCGTGACCGCAGAAGCCGCGGGCGACGTTGTAGCCGCGGGACTCGGCAACCGATTGCATCGCCCAGCTGACGTCGCCGACCGAAGCGCCCGTTTTGGCGGCCTCGATCGCAGTGTTCATCGCCAGCCAGGTAGCATCGATCAGCGCCTGCTGGGCGGCCGATGCCGGGCCGATCGTGAAGGTGGTCGCGGCGTCGCCCGCGTAACCGCCAAGCAACATCCCGGCGTCGATCGTCAGGATGTCGCCGGCCACGAGACGCTCGTCGCCCGGGATGCCGTGGACCACGATGTCGTTGCGGTTGGTGTTGAGCGCGCCGGGGAAGCCGTTCTGGGTCTCAAACACCGGTTCGCCGCCGAGCTTGCGGACGTAGGCCCGGGCGTAGGCGTCCAGCTCCCGGGTCGTCAGACCCGGTTTCGCCAGCGTTTCGAGCTCGCGAAGCAGCCGGGTGGTGGCCTGGTTTGCCCGCTGCAAACCGGCGAATTCATCGGGCCGGGTGATGATCATGTGCTGGGAACTCCGTCGTCGAGGGATGAGCGATACCTGCTATCCAAAGTGTACCGATCCTGGCGTCGACGTGGCGCCGGGCGAATGACCGGGCGCCCATGATCCGAACCGACCGTGTACCATCCCTGCCGAGAGACCGGCGCGAATCGCCACGGAAGGACATCTCATGACCCAGCTGGACCCGATCGCGATCGTCCAGGCATTTCACGACCACCTCAATGACCACGACGTGACAGGTGTGCTGGACCTTGCTGCCGACGACGTGCGGGTCGGTGGCCCTCGCGGCTCTGGTGAAGGCAAGCACCTGCTGAAGGAATGGGTGGGGCGGGCCAGCATCACGATGGCCCCGCGGCGCTGGTTCCGCAAGGGTGACACCGTCGTCGTCGAGCAACAGGCGACCTGGCGCGATCCTGATTCGGGCGCCGAAACCGGCAGCCAGGTCGTGGCCACCGTGTTCACGATCCGCGAGGGCCGGATCGCCGGCATCGCGCGCTACGGCTTCCTCGCGGAAGCCGTGCATAGCGCGAACATGGATGAATCCAACGAGATCGACGCCCTGATCTGATGCGATAGCTGGTGGGGCAAATCCATTCAGTCCGAGCCAGCGATAGCAACGTGAGGAATCAGCGGGCGGCAGGAGGAAACCATGTCAACGACGATACGGATCGATGACCATCTTGCCGCCACGCTTCGAAAACTTCCAAAGCGGAGCGTCGTCCGATTGGGCAAGTGATCGAGGATGCGGTAGCCCAATACCAGCGAGAAAAGTTTTGGCGGGAGGTCGAAGCCTCGGTGGAACGTCTCCGCGCCGATCCCGTCGCATGGAAGGATTACAAGGCCGAAATCGCCCTCCTGGAAGGCGGGTCGATGGATGGCCTGGCCGATGGGGAGTCGTACTCTTCGATAGACGACGTGACGGAAATCCGACGTGGGCGAAAGCGAGCCGAGCGCGGCGGGTGAGGTGGTGAGTCACCCGCCGCGCGTTGCGTCACGGTTCGCGCAGGTCGACGCTGTAGACCGTCACGTACGTTTCATCGTCGGCCGAGACGTCGATGCTGGTCGGATACGACAGCGTCCAGTTCTCGTTGGAGCTGACGAAGATGCTGTACGATCCGGCCGGCAGCGATTCCAGCGCGTACGTGCCCGAATCGTAGGCCACGCCAATAGCGAGCAGCGACCATGATTCGCCCGTTGCGTCGTTGGTCACCGTCACTGCCCATGGGTCGGTCGAGTTGGCGCAGGTGCTCGTGTCGACTGCGGGGTCCGTGCCGTAATCGCAGTCGGACTGGTTGACGACGAGGGTCCCGGTTTCGGCATCCGGATCAACGGGGGGTGGTTGGTCGCCAGGATTGACGCGGTACAGGGACGCCGTCGCCTCACCACCAGCCGGGATGTCGGCCACATACACGTCGGGCACGCTGTAAACATCGCCGGTGGCGTAGACCATGATATCGCCTGGAGGACCATCTTCATCGATTTGCGTCACCAGGGTTTCGGCGGGAAGGTCGATGAAACGATACTGGCCATTACCGAGACTTTCGGCATCGACGAACATCGACCATGAACCCGAGCCATTCTCGGACAATTGGTCAACCGTAATGTCCCAAGGCGCGGTCGTCGGTGTGCAGGAGGCGACGTCCCCGGTTGCCCACGGGTCAGCGTCCGCCGGGCAGTCGTAAAGGGACAACAGAAGTGTTCCGGATTGTTCAGGGGCAACTTCTCCCCGGATGCGATAGAGCACGATCTCGTGCTGCCCATCGGCCGGGATCGTGACGTACGGCCCAACCAGGCCGGATTGCTCGATGCCCTCGGTATGGACGACCTCACCACCGTCGGAATCCCAGGAGATCGTGAGATCGGCTGCCGGGAGATCGGCGAACACGTAGTGCGCATTTCCCGAATAATCCGCGTCGTTCTCCAGCGTCCAGCGCTGACCGCGATAGAGTCCAACATCGACGCTCCATGAGTCGTCGGCTCCGGTGCATTCGCCGCTGTCAACCGCGGGATCGCTGCCTTGTGGGCAATCGTAGAGCGCCACCATGAGCGAGCCGGTGGCATCCGTTAACCCCGATATGAAGTAGATCGTAACCTGGGTGCGCTGGCCTGCCTCCACGTCGAACATGTAGTAGCCAGCGTCCTCATCAAGCGTGGCTCCCTCGACGACCACGTCTGGTGGAGCGCCTGCCTGCTGGGCGCTGAAGGCGAAGGTCGCGACCGGGAGACCCCGGTAAAGGAAGTTGGCGCCATCACCGGAAACCTGGGCATCATCGACCGTCAAGCCACCACCGGTCTGCCACACCCCAAAATCCGGGACGAGGTCGCTGGCGTTGTCGGCAGGTTCGCATCCGGTCTCGATCGTGCCATCAGGGCAGGTGAAGATCGAGATCATCAATTCACCCTCGTCTCCCGCAGTCTCATTGGGAACGCGAATGAACGTCCCTTCCCACACCTGGCCCGGTTCAAGTGAAATGACCCATTCAAAGTCATCAGGCTGCGATCCGGAGCCTGATGACATGTCGTCACTCTCCAGGCTGCTCATGAACGCCCCGTTCTCGTTGAGGGGCTCGCTCACAATCTTCCAAGGCCCTTCGGCGGAAAGGTTGCTATAGACGAGGGTGTTTCCGTCGATCTCCGAATCGGGGGACTCGCCCGCGCTCGCAATTTCCGGCACCAGAACGATCAGGGCGGGATCCGAGCTCGGCGTGCAGTCTTCGAGGGCCTGCTCCAACGAATCGCAATCAACGATCTGGAGTTGCACGGTCGCTCCGGTTGCAGCAGGCTCCGACGCCGGTGGAAGTTGCACTTCATCGCCAATGGTCGCGGCCACCCACACGCCACCGGTGCTGGCTGCAGGCAGAAGTTGGATCCCGCCAGTGAATTCAGACGCATCCCCGGCGTTGAGCTGGAATGACTGGCCGTCGGCGTTCGTTACCTGGACTGTCCCATCGCTCACCGCGAACAGATACGGGACATCGCCTGTTCCGGGAAACGACCCTTCCTCGCCTGAAGCCAACACATCCCGGAACAACCGGAGATCGCGATTGCCTGCTGGCGCCGTGAATGGCTCACTAGCGTAGTCGAGCGTTGATGAGCCGAGTGACGCTTGCGTGTCGACGGCATCCGCAACGATCAATTCTAGGTTGACGTAGCCAGCCGCCTGATCACCGATACTCGACCGCCGTTCGCTGGCGCCTTCCACGTGGAATGAGGCCTGGCCTCTGCGGAGCAACGTGTGGGTGTCGCTGTCGCCATGGCTGATCAGAAATGGAGTCTCTCCGCCGACCGCGAATCCAAGCGTGCGGTCGACGAATTCGCCATTGTTGGCTGGTTGCGCCGTTGACGACGTCAGCCGCCAGGCAACGGGAACGGTAGGCATGAGGTCCACGCCCTGGGCAATGACCTGGGTGTGACCGGGTAAGGAACTGTCAGGTTGCGCAAGGGAAAGCGGCGGCACGAATGACAGCACGACCAGCGAACACACCGCAACCAGTGTGGCGATCGTCCAGCGTCGAGAAGATCGGGCAAGCATGATCACTACTCCTGAACAGAACGAAACAGCGTAAACCCATTCGCCAAAACAAGAATGAGCACAACACGATTCCCATTCAGGCGACTCGTCGATTATGTACGAATTTTTCCGTGAATATATAGGTAGACATCACGTATTTTCCTGAGCATCCGTCCAGTGATTTCCGCAAATCATTATCTTGGACAAATTCAACCGGTCCGTATTTCGCGCAACGCTTCGGATCTGGAAGCAAATGCGATGGGGTGAGAGTCAGACTACCAAGATAAGATCGCTCTCCTCAAGGGCGGGTCGATGGATGGCCTGGCCGATGAGGAACTGCACGCTTCGACTGAGGAAATGGCGGAGACTCGACATCGTCGAAAGGGAGTCGAGCGCGGCGGGTGAAGTGGGTGGCCACGCCGCTCGATTGGGCCAGCGCGAGGGGCGGGACGAGCGACAACACCGCCAGCGGCGCGAAGGGCCCACGCCGGCGAACACGAAGTGACGACATCGAGTGGCTCCTGAACGGTATCGCCCGTCGGATGGGCTGCTGGAAGGTGAACGCGAGCCGCCTCGTTCTGGTTCCCAGCGTGGCCATTCGGGGTTGTGCCGGCGCAACCGATGACGTTAGGTCGCGTCGGTATTTAACAAATTGCGTCACATTGTGCCGGTCATCGGGCCGCACACTCGTCGTTGGCGTAACGGGCACACGGTTTGTCACCACGCCCTCAGCATTCCAGGAAGGGACCCAATCATGCGATCACCCATGACCCGACGTTTACTCATCGGCGGCGGCGCGGCACTGGCCACCGGAGCCGGCCTCGCTGGCATAGCGAGCCCGAGTTCGACCTTCGCGGCGCCCGCCGTGATCCAGGACAGCGGCTCCAAAGTCCAGGTCCAGTACTGGACCTCGTTCGGGACCGGCGTCAACGGCGATGCCCAAACCAAACTGATTACCGATTTCAACGCCTCGCAACAGGACATCGAGGTGGTCGCCACGCCCCAGGAAAGCTACGAGGCGATCGCCCAGGGCCTCATCTCGGGCCTGCAAACGGGCGACGTGCCGGACCTGGTGCTCTTCTCCGAAGCCTGGTGGTTCCGCTTCTACCTCGCCAACGTGCTGGTGGACCTGAACAGCCTCATTACGGAGACGACCAACGTCGCGGACTACGTGCCGACCCTGTACAACGAGTACCAGCGCAACGGCGGCCAGTACGCGATTCCGTTCGCGCGGTCGACCCCGCTCCTCTACTACAACACCGAGCTGGTGGGAGCGGCCGGCCTGACCGGCGACGTCTTCGCCAAATGGAGCAACCTCCAGGCGATGGGCCAGGACCTGATCGACGGCTCCGGCGCCGAACGGGCCTTCGCCTTCGGCAGCGCCGCCGGCTACGGCTCGTGGTTCCTGCAGGGCACGGTTTGGGGCTACAACGGCTCCTACTCGGACGATGACCTCAACATCCTGCTCACGGAAGAGGGCTCGGTCGAGGCCGGCGAGGCGATGCGCACCCTCGTCCAGTCCGGCGTGGCGGCGGCGGTCGCCGACCCGAGCCAGGATTTCCTGACCCAAACCACGGTCGCGACCTTCGCCTCGACCGGATCGCTCGGCACGCTGACGGCGACGGCCGAGTTCCCGTTCACCACGGCCTTCCTGCCGGCCGAAGAGACCTTCGGCTGCTGCACCGGCGGTTCGGGCCTGGCGCTGCTCAACACCGCGCCGGCGGAAGTCCAGCAGGCCGGGTTCGCCTTCATCGAGTACTGCACCACCACCGAGGCGACCACGGCCTGGGCGCAGGCGACGGGGTACATGCCGGTCCGGCTCTCGGCCCGCGACAGCGAGCCGATGCAGGCCTACTTCACCGAGAACCCGAACGCGAAAACGGCGGTCGACCAGCTCGAACAGGTCCGGCAGGTCGACCTGGTGATGGTGGCGGTGCCGAACGGCGCGCAATTCATCGGCCAGGGCTGGGAGCAGATCCTCGTCAACAACGTGCCGGCGGCCGACGCCTGGGCCGAGACGACGGAGATCCTGGACACCGAGAAGGAAGCGGTGCTGGAGCAGATCGCCGAGGTCGAGGGCTAACGACCGCCCGATCTCCGTAAAGTTGCCGATGTCCAGGCCGGGCGTATCCCCTATCGTGAGGGGAATACGCGCCGATCCAGGATGGAGCAGCAACGATGAAGCACCTGATCGAACGGGACGAACTGCCGGTGTTTCCGGTGGGACCGGCCGGCAGCCGGGCGTCCATCTTCCACGGGGCCCCGCACCAATTTCCCGGCGTCTCCCTGATGCTGGCCGAACTCCAGCCGGGCGAAGGTCCTGCCCTGCACCGCCACGCTTACGACGAGGCGTTCGCGATCGGCGAGGGCCACGCGGCGTTCACGATCGACGGCGCGTTGGTCGAGGCCGATCCGGGCGACGTGGTGCTCGTCCCGGCTGGAGTCCCGCACGCGTTCGTCAATGGGGGAACAACGGGCGTTCTCCGGTTGACGGCGATTCACGTCGCGCCGAAGGTGGAGATCGAGTGGCTGGAACCGCCGTGGACGCCGGACGGGTGAGGGCGGACGACGCAGGAGCAACGATATGACCGAGGATCGACAACGGGTGGCGAGCGGCTCGCCCTACGAATCGGCGTACGGATTCTGCCGGGCGGTGAGGATCGGCAACCGGGTGATCGTCGCCGGAACGGCGCCGATCTGGCCGGACGGTGGTTGCGATCCCGATCCGGCGGCCCAGGCGGCGCGCTGCCTGGAGATCATCGTCACTGCCCTGCGGGAGGCTGGCGCCGGCCCGGAGCACGTCGTGCGGACTCGGATGTTCATCACTGACGCGGCCGACGCCGATGCGGTCGGCCGGGCGCACGGCGCGATCTTCGCGGACATCCGCCCGGCGTCGACGATGGTGGTCGCCGCCGGGCTGCTCGATCCCCGCTGGAAGGTAGAGATCGAAGCCGAGGCCATCGTCGACTGATCGCCCTTCACCGGGGCCGGATCGATGGCCAGTCGAGCTCGAACCCGAGCCGCGCCTCCAGCAGACGCTGGAAATCGGCGAGACGTTCCGGGGTATTCCGGATCGCCCGCGGCGATTCGCCAGTGCTGAGCGACCACGCCGCCAGGGCGCCCGCCGCCTCCCCGATATTCCACTCCACCGGGTGCAGCCGGTAGCACCCGTTGGTGATGTGGGTAGTGCCCAGGTTCTTGTTGGCGGGCAGCAGGTTCTCGACCCGCTTCGGGATCAGTGACCCAAGCGGGATCTGGAACGGCCAGGAGCTGATGTCGACGTAGGTCCTAAGGGCAGTCGAGGGATGCAGGTCGATCCGGTAGGAGCCGATCCCAACGCTGTCGTGGAACTTTGCCGGCCCGTCCTTCCGCATCTCGACCCCGATGTGCCCTTCCGTGACCGTGAACTCGGCCTCGATCCGTCGGCTCTCGCGGATGTAGACCGCTTTCGCCAGGCCGTGCTTCGTGCCAGTGACGTCGCTGCGCAGGCGCAGGCCGGGATACCCGGCGGCGCCATCGTGGCGTGGTGCTTCGGTTTGCATCCAGTGGAGGAACGAAAGGCTCAGTTGCCGCGCGCCTTCCAGGTGCCGGTCGCGGGCGTCGTCATCAACCCCGAGCAAGGGGCCGAGCCAGTAATCGAGTTGCGGCCAGTTGACGAGCGTGATGTCGCTGGCGAACGTGCCGCCCGGGTACTTGGCCCGGTCCAGGATGCGCCGGTAGCGCCAGAAATCGCGGGGAGGATCGCTGGCGGTCGGCGCCGTGAAGATAGCCATCTCTCGTGGCTGGAGCGTTTCGGGGTTGACGTCGACCCAGCCGAGTTGCGGACCTGGCCAGAAATCGGACTGGTAGCCCCGCCAGAAATCGTACGGGGCCGGTTTGTCGATGGTGTGGTCCTCGCCCTCCAGGTGGTCGATCGCGAAGCACCAGGAGATCGCCTGCTGGTCGAGCGGATCGGCCGCCGGTGGCGCGTGAAGCTCACCCGTGGTGTCCTGCCCTTCGGCGCCGATCACGTGCTCGACCTGGCCGAGCTCGAGCAGGTCGCCGAGCTCGGTGGCATCGACGACGCAGGTCGCGGTGACAACCGTCTCGTCGCCGGTGTCGAGGTCGCGCAGCGTGACTGACCTGAACCGGTCGCCATCGGTTTCGACCGCAACCGGGACGGTCCGTTCCCAGAGCGTAAGTTGCCCGCCGCCGACCCACGGGGCAAGCATCTCGTGGAGCACGGCCAGGGCCACGCGCGGCTCGTGGCAGAGCTGGCTGACCCAGCCGCCGCCGGGGTTGAGCCGGGGATCGTTGCGGTGCTGGGGCAGGAGCGGGTAGTTGCGGCGATACCAGGCGCGCACCCGCTCACGAAACTCGCGGTAGGAGGCGGTGCAGCCGTGGGATTCGATCCAGGGGTGTTCGTCAGGCGGGACGGCCTGGGCGGTGAGTTGGCCGCCGATCCAGTCCGTCTCCTCGGTGAGGATCACCCGCTTGCCCAGTTTCAGGGCGGCCAAAGCCCCAGCCACACCGCCGACCCCGGCGCCGGTAATGAGGATGTCCGTTCGCGTTTCGCGTGTTGCCATGCTCGTTCCCTACTGCTGTCCAGCCTTGCCGTCTGCCCGATTCTTGGCGATGCGGGCCGTTCAGTCAAACGACGACGGGCGGCCGCGGTGTCGACACAGCGATGATGCCATGGGTGCGACTGGCGCCCGGCAAGCTGCCAGTTCATGTCAGTGGGAGGGCGAATGAAACCGGATTTGAAGGGCCAGAAGCCTGGGAGGACGATCGAGGCGGACCGGTTGTGGTTGCGGCCGATGCGCGGGGACGACCTCGATGCCCTGCTACGCATCTTCACGGATCGGCAGGTGATGGCCGTCTTCGCCAGCGAACCGTTGGACCGCAGCCAGATGCAGGGCTGGCTCGACCGCAACCTCCGCCACCAGACGGAGCATCGCTTCGGTCTCTACGCCGTGGTCGATAGGGCGGATGAGTCGCTCATTGGCGATTGCGGCCTGGAAATCATGGAGGTCGACGGTAGCCGGGAGGCGGAACTGGGGTACGACTTCCTCAGTACGCATTGGGGGAAGGGCCTGGCGACGGAGGCGGCATGCGCCGTGCGCGACCATGCCTTCGACGTACTTGGGTTGACCCGGCCGGTAAGCAAGATCCGCCAGGGCAACGATCCCTCGCGCCGGGTCGCCGAAAAGGTCGGCATGCACCGTGAGCGGGAAATCGCGTCTGGCGAGATCCGGTACTGGCTCTACGCAATGACGGCGCCAGGCGACCAGACTGGCTGATGCCGTAGGCGCCGAATGCGCGTGGTCGTGCGGCTCCCGTCAGTAGCCCATTCGACATGATGGACAGCTGGGTCATCGTCCACGAGCCGCACACGATCAGGAATCCGAATGACCAACCCTGGCGATCTCGTCGCCAGGGCCGTCATGGACAGGGATGCAAACGAATCGGGCAATGGCCGTGGCGCAGTGACCAGGCGGCTACTTGAGGCCGAGCTCCTCCAGGGCCTGGGCGGCGCCATCCAGCGTGGTCAGCTCCATGCCGGCGTAGTTCGGGGAGAAGACGACGCCCTTGCCGCCCGCCTTGTAGGTGGAAAGCACGCTGCGGCGCACGATGTCCGGCGTGCAGACTGCCTGGTCCGC
>JBGTNF010000113.1:0-3774 GCA_041743205.1 Thermomicrobiales bacterium
CATCGACTGGCCGCCCTGACCCGCGGGTTGACGGGAGCAATCGTCATGATCCTGCTGCTCGGGCTGGCCGCCGGCCCGCTCGTCCGCGAGTACGGCCTGCTCGGCGGGCTGGGGAACCGGATCAGCCTGCTGGCGCCGGAGGAGGAGTCGCTTGCCTGCGCGTCACCGGGGTATCGCCCCGTCGTCGAAGGAGAGGGCGACGCCGAATCCCTGGCGGCTTTGGCGGCGATCGGGTTCACCGAAGCGCCGATCCGGATCGACGGCGGCGAGATCCACATCCCAACGTCCACGGGCGAGATCGTCACCCTGCCCACTACCTGGACTTCGCAGGGCGGTCCGATCTGGGCCAACACCATCGCCCAGAACGGCCGCACGGTGGTCCGCAACATCGAGACGGACGATGAGTGGTCCACTCCCACTTCTGGCGTCTCTACGGCCGGCGGCTACGAGGCCCCCTATTTGTTCCTGCCGACATCGAGCGCCGAGAACGATTGGCGCATCATCGACACGACGACCGGCGCTGAACGCCTGGTGTCCGACATTCGCGGCGAGCCGTTCCCGGCCCAGGTGTACCTCAGCCGAATCGGAACCGCCTGGGACCAGCGATCGGCGCCATCCGACACGGGGGTCTGGCTCTTCAGCTCGTTCTCGGAACCGGAGGCCGGAAGCGAACCGCCGGAGCTCGGCCCCAACGCGCTCGTGCTGCCGCCGTCGCTTGCGGACGCCACGTTCCTCCCGGACACCGTGGACGCCACCTACTTCCACGAGACCACCTACTCCACTGCGACGCAACGGCTCGCCTTCGCCACCGGCGCCGGAACCGATCGCGCGATCGTCGTCGTCGACCCCGAGTCCGGCGCCAGGATCGAGGTGCGGGACGAGCGATTCACGGACCAGGCGCTGCCGCTCACGTTCTCCGACGATGGGTCGTCGTTGATCGTCGATCAATCCAACGCCATCTTTCTCGTCTCGCTCTCGGATGACCCCTCGGTGACGCTCTTGCACGAGGCGGAGCGGACATTCGTGCCGATCGCGCACGACCAGGAGTCGATGCGGGTCCTCATCATGTTCCGGGACCGGGGAGCCGCCATTGTCGATGCCCTGTCCGGCACGACGACAGACCTTTTAGGCGTCACGATCCCGGAATCGGAATTCGGCCCGTCTAACCCACTGTTCCGCATGTCCTCCAACACCCAGTTCTTCGAGATGTTCGACGACGAAACCAGCACGATCCGGTTCATCGACCTCGCCACCGGCGTCGTCTCGGCTGAAACCGCCGTTCTCAACCCGGCAGCGGACACCACTGCCGCGCCGATCCAGCCCGAATTCGAGTTCGTCATCCCGTATCCGCATGTTGCCTGGGGCGACGCCCACGCCTACCTCGACGGGGAGGGCGCCCTCCAGGTGGTCTCGCCCGACGACGAAGCGTCGTTTTCCCTGCCCGCGCCGGACGGCTTCACGGTCGGGGACAACCAGGTGGCCGACTTGCTGCTCAGCCCAGGCGAAGGCTGCATCGTCGTGAACCTTCGGGAAGCGTCCGGCGTCACCGTTGTCAGTAACGGCGAACGGATCGACAACTCGGCTACCTGGGTCGCGCCGCTGGAGCCGGACGCCGCGTGGACCCGGCTAGGTGTCGCGCTGATCGGTTGGCGGGAGGTCTACGAACCGCCGGCGGGAACGCTGCGCGCGGCTCCAGACATCGCCTCGCCGGTGGCGACGCCCCGGTAACGGCGACCGGCGCTGCCCTACACTTCCTCAATTGAAATCGTCGCCCATCGGCGAATCAGGTGAGGAACGAACATGCCCAGGGAAACAGCGGCCGAGGCACGGGCACGAGACGAACGGTACCGCGTGCGCACGAAGGACCACGTCGCCCGCTACCTCGCCAGCGACGGCGCCGACGGCTACGACGACAACTCGCTCAAGGCCCCGACCTTGCTGCTGACTACCGTTGGCCGCCGCTCCGGCCAGCCCTACACCACCCCGCTCAATTTCGCCGCGCACGAGGAAACGTACCTGCTGATCGGCTCCTACGCCGGGTCGGACACCGACCCCAAGTGGTACCTCAACCTCGTCGCCAACCCGGCCGTGACGGTCCAGATCCGGGGCGAATGCTTCGCGGCCACCGCCCGCACCGCCGACCCGGACGAGAAGGACCGCCTCTGGCCCGTGATGGCGAACCGAATGCCGTTTTATGACGAGTACCAGCGGGCCACCGACCGCGACATCCCGCTCATCGTGCTGGAACGCTCGGATGCCGAAATCTCGCAGGGAACAGGTGTAGAGGTCGGGTTGAATTGCCAGCTATCGTGATTCGTACCAACCACCGACATCCTTCGCAAGCTCAGTAGTTCGTTCACCGAATCGTGGCCGGTGGCAACACCTTCTCGACCGTCATCCCGAGGAACGAGGGACCCCGGCCCCGCTGGATACGCCGAAGGCGGTATTTCGTTCCGGCAAGACACGTACCGGCTTCGCCGGGGGATTCCTCGGAATGACGGATGGGGAGGTGTTATTAACCCGTCACGATACGGAGGACGCCCGAATGTTTCCTAAGATGTGTCACAGCAGATCACGGGCCGAGACAAGCTCGGCAGCCCTACGACAATGCGTTTCCCGTCGCTACCCCACCAGCACGTTGGCAAAAACCTGCCAGGCCAGCAGCGACTTCGCGATCAGGCTGAGCACGATGTACGCCTTCTCCCCGAAGACGTAGCTCCGCCATGGCCCGACCCGCCGGTACTGCAACACCATGTTGACCGCAAACGAGTTGAAGGCCAGGAAGAGCGAGACGATGATGACGTAGACGAAGGTTGGCACGCCCTCGCCGTCGACCTGGCTCTCGGCCGAGGCGAGCTGGAGCAGGATGATCGCCCACGGCACGGCCCCCGCGAAACACCCGTAGATGAACGGCATCCAGTTCACGTTCCCCGTGCCCGGCCGACTGAACCGCTCCTGCATCAACCCGAAGAAGAGCATGCAGGCGTTGACCCCGGCGATCGCGATCAGGGCCCCGATGTCCGACACGCCGGTGATCAGCGCAATCAGCACGATCATGATCGACGCGCTGACCGAATACTCGATCCAGCGCGCGTCGTTGCGCTCGCTGGCGATCATCCCGTTGTACCAGCGGTTCACGCCCGGCGCCGCCATCAGCAGGTGGTCGGCAGCCGCGAGGAAGAGGAACAGCGCGACCGCCGGGCCAAGCGCCACCCCGAACCACGGCTCCTGGGCGGGATCGGTGCCCGGCGGCCCGGTCAGGAACGACCGGGTCACCGGCAGCGAGAAGTCGTTGCTCAGCGCCAGCATCGCCCCGCCCTGGACAAGGTGGACCAGCCCGATCACCAGGTTGTACACCCGCAACTTCCCGGCGTCCGCATCGACTTCGACCTCGACCGCGGTTTCAGCGCCCGCCCGTATCGTGCTCATCGTTCCGTTCCCTCCTGCGGATGGGTTCCCATCCCGGTTCGCCGCGTCGTATAGCCGACGCCGACTATGTGGCCCAATCGTAGCACCGGGCGCCCGAATCCTTTTCCCGAAATCGTCGTTCACCCCTATGATCGAGTCGCACGACTGACACCATCGGGGGTATCCATGCTGGCCGCGGCCCCAGACCATCGCCTCCAGACCCGCCATCCCGACCGCGCCGAACCGGCGCCATCAGCGCGCGACCCGGACGCCGACGAGTGGACCATCGTCCGTCGCGCCCAGCACCGCCCCGAGGCCTTCGCCCCGCTCTACGAACGCTACGTCGACGCCGTCTTCGGCTACTGC
>JBGTNF010000114.1:0-3712 GCA_041743205.1 Thermomicrobiales bacterium
GTCCCCGAGCCGGCGCCGGCGCCCGCTTCGACGACCCCGCGGCCAGCGCTCGTGCCGATCCGGGCAGGTCGCGACCTCTCCGGTTTCGACGATGCCGCGCTGGCCGATGCCGTCAACGGCCAACTGGCCGAAGATTCCCGGATTGCCGCGTTCGCCGGTCAATGGATGGCCGAGGATCGCGTCGCCCGCCTGGGCCGGAACGACATCCGCCGGATCAAGGACTACATCACCGAGCAGGAGCAGCCGCTGACCGACGGTACCCTGGCCCAGGACATCCTCAACGTCCGGCCCAACTCGGCGGATTTCGCCTCGATCCAGTTCGCCGTGAATTTCCGCCTCTCGCGCGAGCACCGGGACTTCGACTTCGTCGGCACCAACGACCAGCGATTCTGGAGTACCAGCAGCCTGCCGCAGATCGGAACGACGCGGCGCAAGCCGAACGAAATCGGCACGGATTACCGATTCCTGGTCGACGAAACCACCGAACCGGCCGAAGCCCGGTCGATCCCATCGGTCGATCACGTGCTGTCGTTCTACGAATTCACGCTGGGCCTGCTGCCATACAACGTCGACATGCAACGCCTCATGCCAAAACAGGTCCTGCCGGATCAGCGGTCGGCGGTGCTGACCTTCGAGATCCCGCAGCTCTACACGACGTATCTCGTCGAATTGCGTTACCCGACGCCGAACCGGGGCGGTTTCCTCCTCGGTCTCGACGATTTCTACGCCGAGAGCCTGGTGCCGGGCGCCATGATCTCGATCTCGGCCACCGACAGCGACGGCCATTACAAGATCGAGTTCCTCCAGAGCGCCAACCAGAATGCCCGGCTGCTCGACCTCGACGACCGCCGATCGCCGCGCTACCACTTCCGGCCGACCTCCTTCGCCTGCGAAGTGGCGCCGGAATGGCTGATCAGCGAGGACCGTTTCCCGAAGCTGGGCAACGAGAAACCGCTCGACGACAAAATCCGGCGCCGTCCGGAGGCCGTGGTCGAGGCTACGTTCGCACGCATTGGACTGGAAGACGGGTCGACCTTCATCGCGACGTTCGACGATCTCCTGGGGGCTGCTAATATCGAACGGCCGTTCTCCGAACGCCTGCTTCGCTCCACGCTCGAACAGCACGCGAAGGTGTCGAGCGACGGCGACACGTTTACTTATGACGCGGGATAACGAGTTCGATCACGACCCGTTCGACGAGGTCGAGAACGATAACGCTGGGTTGGTCGATCTGTCGTCCGACCCGGAATCCGAACTCGAACTCGAACTCGACGATGTCCGGGTCTTCTCGATCGATGACGGCGAGGACGACGATGATGTCGACCTCGAACTCGAGACCGCCGAGGCGCACCCGCCCAAACCAGCGCTGGCGACGGTGCTGGACGACCTCGAAGCGGGTCGGCGCGTTTACGCCGACCTGTACGGGCTGTCCGACCTGACCGCCGAAGACCTCGTGCTGCTCGAAGCGCGCTGGTCGTTGATCGCGGCCGAGCTCCGGGAATCCGTGGTGCGGGAAGCGTTCGACATCAGCCGTGAAGATTACCGGCTACATTTCGGACGGCTCTTCCTGTTCGCGGCGGGGGACGCCGAACCCCGCGTGCGGCAACAGGCGATCACCGCCCTCCACGACGACGAGGACCCGGCGGCGGCGGCGCGTCTGCTCGACATTCTCCGTGACGATCCGTCGGATGATGTCCGGAGCGAGGCGGCCCGCAGTCTCGGCCCCTACGTGATGCTTGCGGAGTGGGAGGAGTTGCCGGTCGACCTGGCGGACCGGCTGTCTCGCGCGCTCTTCACCGTCGCCGAGGACGAAGCGGAATCCTGGCACGTGCGGCGCCGGGCCGCCGAATCGGCCGCGGCCTTCGGTCCCAGCGCGCGCGTCAACGCCCTCGTCCAGCGTCTCTATGACGAAGACGAGCTGGGGCTGCGGGCCAGTGCCCTGTACGCCGCCGGACGCGGCAACCAGCGTGATTGGCTGGTCGTGGCGATCGAGGAATTCGAGAACGAGGACGCGGAAATCCGGTTCGAGGCGGCGCGCGCCGCCGGCATGTTCGATGACGTCGATGCCCTGCCCGGTCTCTCGGAGCTGGCGGGGCTGGACGACGACACCGATGTCCGGCACGCCGCGATCGGGGCGATTGGCGAGATCGGCGGACAGGGCGCGATCCGGATCCTGATGCGTCTCGCCGAGTCGGCCCTGGCGTCCGACATCGAGGTGATCGACGACGCCATCGTCGAAGCCTCGCTCGAAACCGATCCGTTGTCGTTTGGTGTCAACCCGGCTTCCAGATAAACTTGGTTCAGCGAACGAGGCATGGTCCCGGCAGGGAGCCTCACACCCGGCCGCGGGGTTTCAGGAAGGACCATCACCATCGAACGTTCCGATAAGGCGGCCGCTCCTTCCCATCCCCCCCAGCCATCCGATGCCTGGGATCGGCAACTCAACGAGCTTGGCGGGCACCTGCTTCAATCCTGGAAGTGGGGAGCGTTCAAGCAGCGTCACGGGTGGAACGCGCACCGCCTGCTCGTCAACGAGCCAGCCGGCACGGCGATGGCGCAGGTGCTCTACCGGTTCCGGGGTCCGATCAGTATTGGCTACATCCCGCGGGGCCCCGCAATCGACGGTGACGCCAACGTGCTCTGGCCGCTGCTGCTGAACGAACTCGACGCTTCGGCGCGTCGCAACCGGGCAATTTCGACCATCATCGAACCCAACGCCCCTCTCGGCCTGACCGGGACGCTCCGGGAAGCGAAGGTAGTCCGGGGTCCGGATCACCTCCAGCCGGGCCGCACCGTGAAAACGCGGATCGCCGACGACGAAGCGATGCTCAAGCAGATGCATCAGAAAACCCGCTACAACCTGCGCCTGGCACAGCGCCGCGGCGTCGTGATCGAGCGCAGCGCCGGCGATGAGGCGGGTGTCGACGCATTCTACGCCCTGATGCTCGACACCGCCGAGCGAAACGAATTCGGCATCCACTCCCGCGCCTATTACGCGGATTTCCTCCGCATCTTCGCCGACGACGCAGTGATGCTGTTCGCCCGGGTCGACGAAGGGCAACTCGGCGCCGTCCTGATCGCGGCCCGGTTCGGAACCGAAGCGGTCTACATGTACGGCGCGTCGTCGAGCCAACATCGCGCGCACGGCGCCGCCTTCCTGCTCCAGTTCGAGGCCATGCGCTGGGCGCGGGAACACGGGTGCGACACCTACGATCTCTGGGGCATTCCCGACGACGATCCGGAACCGGTGACCGGTGACACCAAGGGCTCGATCGCCGCCACCAAGGGCGACGACTGGCGCGGCCTGTACCGGTTCAAAACCGGCTTCGGCGGCGACATCGTGACCTACCCGACGATGCTCGAACGACGACACCTGCCCGTGCTGCCGTGGCTGGCCCGGAAAACGAATGTCATCAAGGGGTAACGGGGATGGACCATTCGCCCCGTGTCAGGCCCGAAACGATGACCATTGGTCAACTCGCCTCGTCCGTTGCGGGGTCGACCCTCCTCGGCGCCGCCGGACTCCCGATCACCGGCCTGCACTACGATTCACGGCTGATCGGTCCCGGAAATCTCTTCGTGGCGCTCCGCGGCGCTGATTTCGACGGCCATGACTACGTTGGCCGGGCCCTTTCGGCTGGGGCCGGCGCGCTGCTGGTCGAGCGCGCCATGCCGGCCAATGTCCCGCAGATCGTCGTCCCCAACACGCGGG
>JBGTNF010000115.1:0-2823 GCA_041743205.1 Thermomicrobiales bacterium
GAATTCGCTCCAATTCACCGGTACTCACTGGATCGAGCATGGAAAAGACTTCCCCTCGCGATCACGTGGCGTCCAACCAGGCCGGCTGGCGCCACGCCCGAACACGTGCCTGAACAAGGACCCATCTTCCTTTTACGCAACTGTCTCAGGGAACGCAATAGTTCATGTGGGTCGACGCAAACGCAGAGACAAGACGCTGCGGCTTCTTGTTCGGGCGCACCGGGCAGCGAAGCGAGTCGATCCAGGTGCGAAGTCTGGTCCAACAGGAGTTCGCTGGATCCTGTAATGCGACCTCACCGGACATCAGGAGGCGAACCGCTGGGCAGACCGCGCTTTCGCCTTTACGGCTTCCACCTCGCGATCTTTCGGCGTGGCCGAGGTTTCGAGCGACGCCAGCAGCTCCGCCGAGACGCGGGCGATCTCGGCCACCGCCCGGTCGAAGGCGGCCTGGTTGGACTGCGACGGTTTGGCGAAGCCGCTGATCTTGCGCACGAACTGAAGCGAGGCGGCGTGGATCTCGTCGTCCGTGGCGGCCGGCTCGAAGTTGAAGAGCGGGCGGATGTTTCGGCACATGATTCGAACATTCCTTGTCGTGCGGGCCTGACGGTACATGGTCACTATCGTACGGAACCGGGCTAGCGTGGTCTACTTCCGGTTTGCGAAACCCGCCCACTGATTCATGATTGGACGGTTCAGATGGACACCTTCGACACATCGCCAACATCGATGGTCCGCCGCGCCCGGCCGGACGAGGCGGACGCACTCCACGCCCTGACGCAACGCTCCACCATGCACTGGGGCTACGAACCGGAATTCCTCGATTGGGAGCCGGAATCGATCGCCGTGACCCCGGATCTGCTGGCGAAGGCGATAGCGTTCGTGCTGGAAGAAGGTGGAGCCGTCGTCGGGTATTACGCGCTCGTCGGCGAACCGCCGATCCTTTCGCTGGACAAGCTGTTCGTGGAGCCGGAGCGGATCGGAACCGGATGCGGCAAGCGGCTCTGGCGCCACGCCGTGGCCACTGCCCGAAATCTGGGCGCCCGTGACCTGACGTTCATGGCCGACCCGAATGCCGCGCCGTTCTACCGCGCGATGGGCGCCGAATGGGTTCGCGAAGAGGAAACGACGCGGCCCGGCTGGAACCTGCAAATGTTTCGGTATGTGCTGCTGAACGACGACCAGAATTCCTGGGGGTGATACCGGAGCGAGCCAGCAGTCGCCTGGTCTTGCGATGAGGTGGCAAACTGGCAATTGTCTTTCGGGATCCGAAGGCGTCTACTGGCGTCGCCACGTTATCCGCCGCTTCGCCAGGTGCGGAACCGGCTGACAAGCACGTCACGGACCTCGGGCGACAAATCCTCCTCGCGCAACATTCCGGACGCCCCAACGATCGCCTGCATTTGCCGGAGATAGACCGGGCAATCGGGGCAATCGAGCAAATGCCCCTCGAACCGGGAGCGCGTCTGTTGGTCCAGCGCATTCTCCAGGTATTCGGTAACCAGCGCCACGAATTCCTGGCAGGTGATGCCGTCTCCCCTCGCGTTCATGTCGTCATCCATGCCTTGCAAACCTGTCGTTGCCTTCTCGCAAATATGGTTCCAGGCCCGCCCGGAGCTGGGTTCGGGCCCGGTGCAGCATCACCCGTTGGTTGGATGGGCTTATGCCCAGCAGGGCGCAGGTTTCGTCCATCGTGAACCCGTGGACATCCCGCAGCAAGACGACGCTGCGAAAATTTGGCGGCAAACGGTCGATCTGTCCCAGGATGAATCCCCCAGCTTCTTCAGCAAGCAGATGCTGCTCGGGGCAACTCTCTTCATCGGCGAGCGGATACGTCCAGTGGCCAGCTCCAGGATGATTGGGTGGGAAGAAGTGTTCCTGGTCCATGTCTGGGGCGGTTCCCTGGTCGGCGGGAGAATCGTAGGCTGAGAACGGACGTGATCGGCTCTCTTGGGCGCCTCGTCGTTTGGCCTTGTTCGCCAGGATCCCGAAGATCCAACTCTGCAGGGCGGACCGGCCCTGAAACGACTCGATGCCTTCCAGAACTGCCAGCCAGGTCTCCTGCGCCACCTCTTCGGCGATGGACGCATTCCATACCCATACCCGCGCCAGCCGCACCATTGAGGTGTGATGTCGCTGAATCAAGGTTTCGAATGCCGCTTCCTCGCCACGCCGCAACGCGGCGATCAGCGCGGCGTCGGCCATGGCGTGAAATGTCTGCTTCATAGGGACTGACCCCTGGACGTTGCCGGCAACCGGGAAAGGACCGAATCGCGGGTATCGGGACGAAGTGCTCAGTTCTCGTGGCTGACGCCACACCGATCGCCAGTGATCGTGTCGAATGCCATGTCCTGATCCATTCGTGACGCTATCGGCCTGGCGATCACTACGGTCGCTAACGAGCCTGCGCAATGCGGCGGAGGCTTCTGCGTTTTCGTGTATCAGCACACTTTACGCCGAAAACCACCCCGTGGATCGCTCTTGGTTGGCCGATGCCAGCGAGATCGCCAACTCGCTCCTCCTGAATGAACGGGCCCCTCGTCTGTAACACATTTGCCTGCCCAGGGAACTCACTTCTGCCGGGCCTGGGCGCCAGTGCGGACCCGTCGCATGACATGTGACCCGGCGGCCCGACGCATCAACGTTTTCAGAGGTTGGCAAGCGGCTGATACGTGCCAATCTCCACAGAAGGAGGATGTCCATGCCTCGCTCCAAGCGTATGTCTCCGCAAGCGCCGCCTGACGTTCGCGATCCACGTAATATACCGACGCCGGGAGCCTACCGATCGCGCGCCAAAGACCCCTCCATGCCGCGAAGGGTCGCCGG
>JBGTNF010000116.1:0-3968 GCA_041743205.1 Thermomicrobiales bacterium
CTGGCGTCGGCCAGCGCCGCGCGGCACGCCGCCAGCCGGCTGAACGGCAGCGCCCGGCCGGACATTTTCGCGGACCCCGCGCTCATCGAGCGGCTCAGCCTCCGCCACCGCCAGCTCACCCCGCACGACACGACGACGTTCGGTGCCTACCGCGTCTACAGCGTTCCCGCCAATCACGGGCGCGACATCGACGCCCTCCTGCACGCCATCGAACGGGACGATCGCCGCCTCTTCTACGCCACGGACACCGGGACGCTGCCGGAAGAAACCTGGGCAGCGCTGGCCCGGGAGGGCTGGGTCTTCGACGTGGTGGCGATGGATCACACGTTCGGCCTGGCGAGGCGATCGAGCGGGCACCTGAACGGCGAGCAGTTTCGCGAGCACATCGCCGAAATGCGGCGGTTCGGGTTGCTCCACGACGGGTCGCGGATCTTCGCCACCCACATCGCCCACCACAGCAACCCGCTCCATGACGACCTCGTCGCCTTCGCCGCCGGGCACGGCTACGAGATCGCCTACGACGGCCTGGTGGTCGACATCTGATGGCCGCCCTGATCCCCCCAACATCGATCACCGAAGGCGGCCCATTCCGGCGGATGGGACGCATGCGCCGCCAGATCCGGCGCACCAGCGGCTGGGGTGGCCTCCTCTATCTCATTCCGGCCCTGATCCTGCTCCTGGTGTTCGAAGTCTGGCCGATCTTCTTCTCCATCTATGTCAGCCTGTGGCGATGGGATGTCCGCCCGCTCGACTTCATCGGCCTCGAAAACTACCGAACCCTGTTCGTCGACGGGTTCGTCACCCGCGACTACAAGGGCGACCTGGTTCCGGGCGAGGTCGCCAATTCGCTGCTGGTCACCATCTACTACGTGATCGGAACCGTGCCGATCGTGATTTCACTCGCGTTCGTCCTCGCCTTCCTGCTGTTCCGGGGCGTGAAGGGCGAGGGCATCTTCCGGACGATCTACTTCATTCCCTATATCACCGCCAGCGTGGCCGTGGCGATCGTCTTCACGCTGATCTTCAACCCGCAGTTCGGGGTGGCCAACGCCGCGTTGGAGCAAATCGGGTTGCCGGCGCAAACCTGGCTGCAGGATCCCAACCCGGCCCTCAAGACGTGGACCGGCTGGACTGGGATAGAAGCATTTCAGCGAATCCCGGACTGGCTGGCCGGGCCGAGCATCGCGCTGGTCGTGGTCTGCATCTATTCGATCTGGTCCAGCCTCGGCTACGCGATCGTCATCTATCTCGCCGGCCTGACCTCGATTCCGCGTGACCTGGCCGACGCGGCCCGCCTCGACGGCGCCGGCGAGTGGACCGTGATGCGGACCGTGATCTGGCCGTTGCTGCGCCCGACGACCGCCTTCCTGGTGATCACCAGCACGATTGGCTCGTTCCAGGCGTTCAACCCCATCTTCACCCTGACCAGGGGCAGCGGACTCGGCCGCGCGGAGGCCGGCGCGCCCCTCGACACCACCTTGACGATCACGGTCTACATCTTCCGCAACTTCTACGAACGGTCGAACGCAGTGGGCTACGCCTCCGCGGTCGCGATCTTCCTGTCGATCATGCTGCTCGGCCTGACGCTGCTGCAGTTCCGGTGGTACGGGCGCAACACCGACCAGCCCTGATACGGACCTCGGCAGATCAACGATGGCTTCCCTGGTAGCGGCAGAGCTTGTCTCTGCCTGTGGCCAGGAAATGCAGAGACAAGTTCTGCCACTACCAAACAATGACGGTTTACCCGAATCCCTTATGAGGGAGGATCGATCGCACGATGGATGTCACGCTCAGCAAGCCGGCCCAGGCGAAAACGGCCGCGGAACCCACGCCGCTCACGCGGCAGTCGCTCTCGCAGCGACTGCGCGCGTGGCCGGCCATGATCGTTCTGCTGCTCGGCGCCGGCTTCATGCTCTTCCCCTTCATCTGGATGTTCCTCACCTCGGTGAAGTCGGTGGCCGAGAGCAACCAGTACCCACCCACCGTCTGGCCGCGCGAGTGGTTGTGGGAGAACTACCGGAGCGCCTGGACGATGCCGCCGAGCACGCTCGGCCGGTACATCCTCAACTCCTTCGTCGTCTCGACCATCGGCACCCTCGGCCAGCTGATGGTCGGCGTGCTCGCCGCCTACGCCTTTTCCCGGCTGCGGTTCCGGGGCCGCGACCTGCTCTTCATGCTGGTGCTCGCCACATCGTTGATCCCCAGCGAAATCTCGATCATCCCCAACTACATCACGATCAACCACTTCCCGCTCTTCGGGGGCAACGACATCCTGGGCCAGGGTGGCAACGGGATCTACGACACCTACGCGGCGATGATCCTGCCGGGGATGGCAGGAGCCTTCCAGATCTTCCTGCTGCGCCAGTCGTTCCTGCAAATCCCGGGCGACCTCTGGGAGGCGAGCCAGCTGGACGGCGGCGGGTCGTGGCAATTCCTCACCCGCATCGTGCTGCCGCTCTCGATCCCTGCACTGGTGACCGTCTTCATCTTCGGGTTCATCGGCCGCTGGAACGCCTTGCTCTGGCCGATGCTGGTCACCAGCTCCGAAGAGCTGCGGCCCGTCCAGCTGGCGATGACCTACTACCAGCAAACCGAATTCCTCAGCAACCAGGGGGCGACGATGGCGGCCTCGCTGCTTGTGACGATGCCGATCATCGTGCTCTACGTCATCGTCCAGCGCCAGTTCGTCGAAGGCATCGGAACAACCGGCCTCAAGGGCTAGGCCGCTGCCAGTCGCCCACCCAATCGCTCACGACCGCACCGGTTCAGGTCGAATCCGGTCCCGCGACGCGCCGGTCCGCGTCTTGCCCAGGAAGGAACCCGCTTCGTCTGAACGCATGACCTTACGCCAACCCCTTTCGCTGACGATATCCGTCCATTACAAGGAGATTCACCCCATGGCTTCGCAGATCACTCGCCGCTCGGTCCTGAAGCAAGCCGGCGCGGGCGCCGCACTCGCCGCCGGCGCCCTGGCCGGACTCCACCGCATCGCCGATGCCGCCGCCCAGTCCGGGCCCGTGGCCATCGAGTACTGGCACCGCAGCGGCGGAGACACCACCGCGATGTGGGTCACGCTGTCGGAACTCTTCAACGCCGAGTTCGGCGACCAGGTCACCGTGACCCCGGTCTTCCAGACCGGGATTCAGGAGCTCAACCAGAAGATCCGGGCGGCGGCCGTCGGCGGCGGACTCCCGGGCGCGACGATGGGCGACGACTACGACATCACCCAGTACGCTTTCAACGACCTGATCGCCCCGCTCGACGAGTACATCAACGACCCGGAAGTCGGCTTTACCGCCGAGGAGCTCGCGGATTTCCTGCCCGAGCAACTGAACCGGCACAAGCTGGACATCTACGACGGCCAGACCATGGCCTTTCCGCAGGCCTTCAGCTGCTTCACTACCTGGTGGAACGTCGAGGCCCTGGGGGCGGCTGGTTTCGAGGCGCCGCCGGCGACCTGGACCGAGTTCCCGGAGATGGCCCGCGCGATCGGCGAGGCCAACCCGGGGATGACGGCCTGGACCTTCACCAGCGCGGGCGATCGCTTCATCTCCGTGCTCAAAACGTACGGCGTCGAGTGGCTCAAGGAGGGTGGCCAGGAATCCAACTTCGACGCCCCGGAAGCGCTCGATATCATGACCTGGTGGAAGGAACTGAGCGACGAGGGCCTGCTGGTGGTCACCACCGAGAACGCCGGCGAGATTTTCCGCGCCCAGGGCTCGGCCTTCCTGATGGACAGTTCAGCGGGCATCTCCAGCATGTCGCTGGTCACCGATTTCACCTGGAACGGCGGCCTGCCGCCCCAGGGCCCGAACGTCACGTCGCCGCGCACCGAAACCTACGGCCCGGTCAACGCGATCCCGCGCGGCACGCCGGAACAGCAGCTGGCCGGCTGGTTGTGGATCAAGTGGCTGACCTCCGTCGAGTCGCTCGCCGAATGGATCCCGCAAACCAGCTACTTCCCGTCC
>JBGTNF010000117.1:0-3408 GCA_041743205.1 Thermomicrobiales bacterium
CGCGGGACCTGGCCAGCGCCATGCCGTTAGCGGAACGGGCGGACGTCGCGTCCGCGCTGGCGCTGGCCGAGGCGAATGCCCTGTGGCTCGACGCCGCCCTCTCATCCGCGAACGAGGCGCTGCAGTTGCTGGACGATGCGGGAGCCACCAACGCGAGGAGGGCCGGCTTCCTGGCCCACATCGTGACCGGCCTGCACGATGGCGGGCAGGCCCGTGAGTTGTGGATGCCCCTGCTCTACCGGGGGCTGGCCCTCGTTCCCCCGGAAGACGAGGTCACCTGGGCGCGGCTGACCCTCCTGATCGAGCGGTTCGAGCCGGTCACGGTTGGCGTCATCAACGGGTCGCGCTGGCTGGGTTCCGATCCGCGGGCGATCGGGATTGCCCGCATGGGCAGTGACGAGGAGTTGTTCGCGCGGTCGCTCCAGCCCTGGGATTTGTGGGATCGCGAATGGACCGACCACCTTTCCGGCCTCATCGCAACCTGGCAGCATCCGGGCGCCATTATCCGGGCGTTGACGGTCAGCGGGGCCGATTGGCTTTACCACCACGGCGAGTTCCGCCGGGCCCGCGCCCATTTCGAGAACCTGCTGATGATTGCCGAGCGGTACGGATCGGTGCCGGGACAGGCCGAGGCCACCGTCCGGTTGGGCATCATCCACGCCGTGCTTGGCGAATTGGCCGAGGCGCACCGATGGGAGAGGCGAGCCACCTCGCTGGTTGAACGCCTCGGCCGCGGGCATCGGCTGCACGCCAGCCTCTGGTGGTTGCGCGCCATGCTGTGCGAGATCGATGGCGGAGACTGGAACGAAATCGCCGCGTTCTTCACCCCTTACATCTCCGATCCGAACGTCGGGCGTCGCACGATCGCGTTCGACGATGCGGCGCTGGCCGCGCTCGCCCAGGCAAAACTGGGCCATGCCGACCAGGCTCGCGTGCTGCTCACCCCACTGGTCCAGGTCCTGGATCACCTCGAGCCAACGCTTTGGCTCCTGAATGGCACCGTCGGGTACGCGGCCTCAGCTGTCTGGATCCTCAACGCCTCCGAGTTCGCCGCCCAGCTCCATCGATGCGCGATCGGCATTGTCGACGCCGGCCACGACGACTTCCCGGGCTCCTCCAATTTTCTCTCATTGGCCCGGATGTCGGCGTTGATGGGGAACACGGCTGATGCCCGCGCCTGGTTCGAGAAGGCACGCGCGCACCTCGACGTTTCCGGTCAGCGACCGCTCCGGGCGATCGTCGACCTGGATGAGGCGACGGTGCTGGCCGGCGGCACCTTCGGCGAGCGTGACGGTGCATTGGGCCTGGCCCGGATCGCCCGCGACCGTTTCGTCGACCTCGGGATGATTGGTTGGGCGACGCGCGCAATCGTGTTGATCGATGATCTCGAGCGCTGGATGCGGGACGCCCACGCGATCCCGGCCGGGTTGACGCAACGCGAGCTGGAAGTGGTGCGCCTGGTTGCACGTGGCCACTCCGATCGCCAGATCGGGGACGACATGTTCGTGAGCCCGCGCACGGTCAACGCCCACGTGCGAAACATCCTCTCCAAGACGAAACTGAAGAACCGGACGGAACTTTCGATCTGGGCCGTCGAACACGGCCTCGTCCGCCCGGATCACGGCGCGGGATCCTGAAGCGCTTCGCGAAATGAGGCGTCATTCGTCGGGATGACGGTTGATGAAGGGCCGCCCCGCACGCGTCGCTCCCGCCAGCCCAGGATCCTGCTCCCATCGGCAGGACTGCCTATTTCCGGGCGCATGGATTGAGTTCCCCCGCTCTGGTCGCTAGATTCGTCCTTGGGACCGACGGCAGATTCTTGGTGTACCCACACGGTCATGCTTGCCACCACGACGCTGTGCTCACGGTAGGCGGCATGTCCGGGCACCTGTTCCGTGCCCGGGGCACCGCGTGGAATGGCCACCAGCCGGAGGGAACGTTCACGACCAAACCCTCATTGGGTTTCGTCGTATGGCTCATCACCAGGCGTTCCGCCGGTTACCTGGTCCCCCGTTTTTCAATGGTCCGCGTTCTGCTCCTTGCAGGACGCTCGCGTCGGCACGCATTGTGCAATGAAAGGTTTCAGGCCATGACGGATTCCGTAGCACGCCGCTTCTCGTATCCCAACCCGAAGGGGTCCCGCCGTGCCTTCGTCGCCGCCTCTGCGGGCGGTCTGCTGACCGTGTCCGCGGCGGGGGTCTTCCGGGCCGCCGCCGCCCAGGACACCGGCTACCAGCCGGGCGAGGCCATAAACAGCACCACTGCCACCTTTGCCGGCGGCACCTACACCGCCCACGCAGACGACACCCTCTACCAGTACGCTCATGACGACAACGGCGATGCCTACTACAACACATACGACGGCAGCGCATGGTCGGGCTGGGATGCCTACGCGGAGCAACCAGCCAAGGTTGGCTGGGATCCCGCTCCGGTTGTCTACGACGACGCGAGTTACGTCTACTATACCGGCGACGACGGGTACCTCTACCAGCAGAGTTGGGATACCTACGGCGATGCCGTGTGGGAAGACGTGTCTGGCGATTACACCTACGCCGCGGCCCCGTACGCCACGTCCTGGGAAGACAATATCTACGTCTACGCGACCGCCGACGACGGCTACGTCTATCACAAGGGCTACAACGAGGCCGATGGCTGGGGCGCCTGGACGGCGGTGAACGATGCCGAGTACCCGGCCAAGACCGATTCCAAGCCCTACTCTGTCTCCTGGGCCGATCACGAGAACGTGTTCTGGCTCGGCGACGATGACAAGGTGTACTGGAACCGGTACAACTACGCCGATGGCGAGTGGACCGGGGCGACGGAGATCCCGGCGGACTACGCTTTCAAGTGCGTGCCGTACGCCGTGGGCTATGCCCCCGAGACGGCGCTGTATGCATTCTCCGCCAACGCAGACGGCGGCCCGGTCTACAACAAGTTCGTCGATGGCGAGGGATGGTCGGGCTGGGAGCCGTGGGAAACGGAGTGGACCGCCAAGTACCAGGCGAACGCGTACGTCTACGACGACTGGCTTCACCTCGTCTACACCGCGGAAGACGACCACGCCTACCACACGTACTACAGCGCCGACGGATGGTCTGGCGAGTGGGAAGACCTCGGCGACAACTATGGGTACGACTCGTACCAGTACGAGTACGAGGATAACCTCTACCTCACCTACACCGGCGCCGACGGCTCGATCTACTGGCGCCCCTACGCCGACGGCGCGGGAACGACAGACCCGGAACCGACGGAGGAGCCTGGCTACTAAGGTCTCGTCATTGATGACGAGCACCACCAGGATCGGGGAACGGTCGGAGCGGAGGCCGGGGAGCAATCCCCCGCCTCCGCCGCGTGCGCAACAGCAAGAAGCAGTTCCCCTCCAACCACATTGTTCTTGGGTAGTGGCAG
>JBGTNF010000118.1:0-2979 GCA_041743205.1 Thermomicrobiales bacterium
GGGCCGAGAGCACGAAGAACCGCCGAAACCAGCGCTCCCACGCCTCGCCGGGAACGGCGTCGCCGGTCGACGCGAACCCGGCCTCGAACGGCCGGCGCAGGGAAACGGGCAGGCTCGGAAGGCTCGGCACAGTCGCTCCGATCGTCTATTCCCAACGAAAGAACCGGGCGGCCGCCACGGCGGAGACGAGACCGATCGCGGTCGTGATCGCCAGCGCCGTCAGGTTCCAGCCCGTTCCCCGCCACAGGCCGGAGACGAGCTCGACCACCTGCGTCATCGGCAACGGCGCCGTCCAGGCGCGGAGCGTGTCCGAAAACAGCTCCCGGGGCAGCACCGCGCCGGAGAGGAACAGCTGGGGAAAGTACAACGCGCTGCCCACTGCCTGCGCCGTCCGCGCCGTGCGGAAAAGCCCCGCCAGCACGAACCCGAAGGTGCTGAACGAGAGGTAGCCGAGGGCGGCGGCGATGGCGACCCCGAACGGCGCCTCGGGCAGGCGCAAATCGTAGACGATTATCCCGGTCGCGATCAGCAGGGCGATCCCGATGCCGGTGAACAGGGCGTTGACGAAGACGTGCGCCAGGATCACCGTGAACGGGTGCAGGGGTGTCGCCTTCAGACGCTTGAGCACCCCGAATTCGCGGTACGAGGCGATCGTGACCGGGATCCCGATCAGGGCGACGGTGCCGATGATCATCGCCATGTAGCCTTGCACGGAAGCGTCCAACTGGCCCCAGCCATCGAGCTCGGCGCTGGGGTCGTTGCCGAAGATCGAGCCGAAGATCAGCAGCAGCATGATCGGGAAGGCCAGCGTGAAGAATACGGCGGCCGGTTCGCGGAAGAACAGCGTCGTTTCGGTTCGCGTCAATTGGCCAAGCCCTTGCGGCCCTCTCGGACTGCGCATGACGTCTCCTTTCCCTAGTGATGGTCGAATCAGTCCCGGGTGCGGTCGCCCGTGAGCCGCATGAACGCGGTTTCCATCGAGTCGCCCTGGGTGCGCAGGTCGGGCGGGTTGATGTGCTGGCGCTGGAGTTCGGCCGCGATTTCGGCCATCAGGAAGCCGCTGCCGTCGATGGTGAACGCCAGGCCCTCACGCTGCACCGAGCGGACGCCGGGCAGGCGCTCCAGGGCGACCTGGTCGATCGCGCCGTTGGTGGTGAACTGGATCCGGCGGCTGTCCGGATCCTGCCGCATCAGCCCGGCGGGCGTGTCCAGCGCCACGACGTGACCGTGATCGATCACGGCCACCCGGTCGCACAGCGTCTCGATCTCTTCCATGAAGTGGGTGACGAGGATCACGGTCGTGCCCTCGTCGCGAACGCGGCGAATGAGCTCCCACGAGGCCTGCCGCGCCTGCGGATCGAGCCCGGTGGTGAGTTCGTCGAGGATCACGAGCTCGGGCGTGTTGATCAGCGCCAGGCAGATCAGCAGCCGCTGTTTCTGGCCGCCGGACAACCCCTTGAACGGGGTCTGGCGCTTGTCGCCCAGGTTCCAATCGTCCAGCAGCGGCGCCCAGGGCCTGGGATTGCGGTAGAACGAGGCGTAGAGCTTGACGGCCTCCTCGACCCGGATCAGCTCCTGGAGCTGCGCCTCCTGGAGCTGGATGCCGATGCGTTCCCGAAGCTGCCGCTCGTCGCGCCCCGGGTCGAGGCCCAGCACGGAGACCACGCCCGCGTCTCGGTTGCGGAGGCCGGCGAGAATCCCGACGAGGGTCGATTTGCCGGCCCCGTTCGGCCCGATGATGCCGAAGATCTGACCCTGGTCAATCGTGAGCGACACGTCGTCCAGGGCCACGGTGTCGCCGTAGCGTTTGGACACGCCGTCGACCGTCGCGGCTGCGCTGGCCATGCTGGTTCGCCTCCTTCTCCCGCGGTCGCGGCCCGGGACGAACCGGGCCAACCCGCTCCATCTAGTGTGCGGCGGCGGGTTGGCGACGCCAGCGGGCAAGCGGTGGAACCGGCGATCAACCGATCGGTTGATTCGGGAGCCGAGTGGATGCTGGAGGTTCGGCGCTCACGTCCGGTTCAGTGAGTTGTCCACGTGGATGTGTTCATATTCCCATGGATTGCGTAGGGTTGCGGAGCTTGCTCCGCCCGTGGTCGTTTTGCCCAATCGATCGTTTTGCCAACCGCTCTAACGAAAGACGCGCGGGGTGGATGCCGGTACCTCTTCGATCGCGCGACGGGCGAGATCGGCCAGGGCAGGCAATTCCGCGACAAGCGCCTGGGGCGGTTGAATTCCGAGGGCTTCGAGCGATGGATGGAGCCGTGCCGTATCCGCGCACAGCGCTTCGATGACGGCGAGCGCCGCCTCCGGGGTGATCTCCCGTTTGAGCCGGGGCAGGAAGGCGTCCAGCTCGGGCTCGGTCGCCCGGTTCTGGAACGGCGCCGCCGGATCGGGCCCGTCGGGTCGCTCGACCAGGCGCCAGAGCTGGATGAACGACCCGGTCAAAAGATCGATCTGGGAGCTGGCGCGCCGGCTCTCGCCGCGCCCCACGTACTTGACGGCGATCGGAGCCATCGCCCAGAAGAACGTCAGCGCCTCGCTCGCCATCGACCGCCGCGCCTCTGGTGACGCCGGTTCGGGAGCCTCGACCGGGATTGGCCTCCGGGCGAAGAGGACCGTCGTTTCCGGAGGCCGGGACGCCTCGCTTACCGGACCGATCGTCCAGTCGACCTCGATCGGGCCCGGATACATCACCAGTTGAAACAGGCTCCCCGCCATTGCATTCGAGGCCATCTCAGCCTGAATCAGCGTGGGCTCGCCAACGCGTTGGTAGAGCGCGAAGCGTTCATCCAGGAAGGCCGGCAGCGCGTCGTCCTCGACGGCGAGGTGGAGGTCGAGATCGCTCCAGGCGTCCGCCACGCCGCGCCCGAACGACCCCGACAGCCAGGCCGCCACGACCCGCGAATCGGCTTCGAGCGTCCCGGTGATGCGCTCCAGCAGATCGTCCCGGCGGCGCGCGTAGGTCACGAGGTCCAT
>JBGTNF010000119.1:0-5229 GCA_041743205.1 Thermomicrobiales bacterium
TCCTCGTACTTGGCGTCGACCGCGGCGGAGTCGGCCAGGAAGAACTCGAGCATCACCCGATAGCCGGCGGCTGGCCGCTCCCCGGTCGGATCGTAGGTATTCGCAAACACGGTGTCCCAGAACAGCGTCACTCCGCTCGCCATCCGCAGCATCACGAATGGCCGGGTGTCTTCTTCCGCCGGGAGATCGAGTCCCAGCCGCCGGTAGAACGCCAGCGAGCGCGCCATGTCCTCGACCATCAGGCCGACCATGCTCAGTTGCAGGGACACGGCTGATCCTTCCCAGGGAAGTGATACAGAAGCCGGATGGACAGCGGGTGTTCCCGCATGTCCCCTTCCCGTCGCCCCGGCGATCCAGCGTATCCAGCGGGGTCGGCGAGATTTCTCGACGACCTTCACGCTCGAAATGACGTGAGGGTGGCGAACACGCCGTGGTCAGTGGTTCCGGTGATACAGCCGGCTACAACACGATGAAGAGAATCACGATCAGGCCGACACCCAGCAGGATCACGGCCGGCAGGAAAAGGGCCACTCCTGTGCCGAAGGCCCGGGGAATCTGGCTCTTGCGGCCCTCTTCCGGTCGTGGCGTGCGGGTCGAATCGGTTGGCTCGGTCATGGGGCGTCTCCAGCGTAAACGGCGTACCTGCACGCCAGACTACGTGACCGCCCGACCGTCATGCAACGCGCTTCTGGTCAGATCGAGACCGGGACCGACCAACTTTCTACCGCCGGAATCCGCTCCGGGGCGCCTTGACGGTTCAGGGACGCAAGGGCGCCGCCGATGATCTTGGCCGAGGTGCGGGCCGCAACCGTGAACCCGAAGAAGGGGCCGAAGTCCTGGCCGGCCGCCATGCTGGTGATGGAGAGCCCCGGCGCCGAACTCTCGAACTGCTCGCTCAACACCGGGAAGCCGTTGCGCGTTTCAATTTGGGCCAGCAGGTTGCCGTTCGCCAGCAGCGGGATCCGGGCCAGGTCGACCTTGAAGCCTGTCGCATAGATCACATCGTCCACCATCAGCTCGGCCCCGCCGTCAAGCACAACCGCCAGCGCGCCAGCGGGCGATTCGTTGCAGGCGACGACCTGGCTGCCGGGCCAAACGGTCACGCCATCGCGGTTGACCCGCGCCTCCAGCCACGGCTCGACCTTGAGCCGCCCTTCCGCCCACAACCGGCGTCCGTATTCCTGCTGATCGGCCGGCGAGAGCGAGCGGAACCAGCCGGGGTCGGCGGCCATGTCGTCCACCACTGGGTTTACCCAGCTCCAGTCCGCGTCCGCGAAGGCCGGAGACGGGTGTCGATGCACCACGTGGACCTCGCTGGACCCCGCCTCGCGGATCAGGGCCGCCCACTCGAAGGCGCTCTGCCGCCCGCCGAGGATCAGGCAGCGTCGACCGGCCAAATGAGCGAAGTCGACCGCGTCGCGGGTGTGGACGCCGCGGCCTGGTGGGAAGAGCGCAGCGAGCTCGTCCGGCACATGAGCGAACGGCCCCATGCCCAGGGCCAGCACCACACGCCGAGCGGCGATGGCTCGGCCGTCCTCCAGCGTGACGACGAACCCGGCATCGTTCGGGGCCCGGTCCAACCGGTCGACCATGACCGGTTCCGGCGCGAGCCCCCGGCGTTCCTGGAACCAGGCGACGTAGTCGAGATAGAACTCGCGCGTCAGCGGCTCGACCTCCTGCGCCGTCTGGCCGCGCTCGTCCAGGTAGCGTTCCATCGTGTATTCGTCGAACGGGTCCAGGTGCCAATCCAGGCCGGATCGGAGCAACATGCCGGCCGGCATGTTGCTCCGCCAGAACCCCATGGGATCCCCAAGCACCAGGGTGTCGATGCCGTGCTCCCGGGCGGCGGCGGTGGCCGCCAGGCCAAACGGGCCGGCCCCGATCACGAGCAGGTCAACGGACGTTTTCACGGGCGCGTCATCCTTGTGTTCACGCAGGCTGATTCCCACATCACCCGGCGGCGGGCCGCTGGTAGGGGAATGGTACTGGCGAACCTGCCCCCGTCCAACCCGGGTCGCGGGCGGCCTGTGGCCGTCCGTCGGCGCCTCACGCGCCGGGGACGAACGCCTTGGCGGGCACGCGCCAGCCGGGATCGGTAATCAGCCACGGCTGTTGATCGGCGCCGACCACGAGGTACCGGACGTGAACCATCTGGCCTTCCGGGATCACGGCGTCTTCCGGCGCGTTGCGCGATCCGGGATCGGCCCATTGTTTCGGGCGCACGTTGGTGGTGGCCCGGACATCGTCATCGAGTTTCCACAATACCTTGCCGTTGAGCACCTTGGTTTCGTGTGGTTCCGGCACGGGTTGCGGCAGCAACAGGTTGGAGACGGCGTCGAGTGCCGCGTCGAGGGCGGCCTTGACGCCATTCATCAAGGGATCGATGTTGCCCCAGGCCGCCAGCATGCGCTCCGGGCAGTTCGGGTTGGCGCCCGGCCAGTCCCGGTGGAAGCGGACCCGTTCCCGGGAAAAGTCGTAGCCGCCACGGCCGAAATCGAGCCGCTCGTCGTGGGCGATGATCGCCGCCAGCAGGGCCCGTAGGTTCTTCTGGGTCTGGTTGTTGGCTGTGTCTGGCTCCACCTGGCAGGTTTCGATGCCGATGCTGGTCGCGTTGCCCTCATCGTTGCCGGCGTGCTTGCCGCGCGAATCGAGCGGCAGGATTTGCACGGCGCGGTGCTGGTCGACCGCGAAGTGGTAGGCCACCTTCTTCGCCCCGCCGCCGTTGAACACGAACTCGCGCTCCTGGCGGGCGCCGCTGTCCGGGTTGCCGTTCTCGTGGACGGTGATCCACGCCTCGCGGTCGCGAAGCCGCGCCCCGATCCGGTCCTCGGCGATGTTGACTTCGATATCGAGGGGCATGGAAGACTCCTGTCGCTGGTCGGGAAGGTCCGGAAACACTGAGCGGGACCGGTTGCAGATCCGCTGGCCGTAATCCGCGACCGACGCCCAGGATCCGCCCAGGGATTCGAGGGTGCGGCGCTGCCCCAGCACATCCGCGGCGATGGCGTCCCGTCGCGGATCGAGGTGGGCGTGTGGTTCCAGCAGCGGATTGAGCGGTTTGCCGCGCGCATAGAGGGAGAGGTGGACGATCTGGGCACGGGCGGCGTCGGCGCCAGAATCCCAGCTCCGGCTCCGTTCGTTCTGGTCCGGATCGCCGGTGATCCCGAGACCCGCCGGGTTGAGCCGCTCGCTCCACCACCGGTCCCGCCAGTTGTCGGTTTCCAGCGCGCCCTGGGCGATCACGATCGCTGGATCGAGCCCGGCTCGCGGGGCGAGGGCGTAGGCTTCGGTCACGTACCGCTCGACCTGGTCCAGGCGTTTGGCGTCGACGCTCCGGGCGAAGGTGATCGCCTCGGCCGGCGAGCCGCGGCTGGAGCCGTGGATGGCATCGACGGGCAGCATGGGCATGGGGGCGCCTCCTTCCGGCGGCTGGCCGCGAAGGCAACGAGAACCGGCGGTGAACGATCGGGCTTCGCCCGTGGGCGGGATGAACGCTCACGCCGTTTCAACGGACAATTCTTGAACAATGACCCCATTTGACCTCGACATTACTCCTCATCGAGGGCAAAGTCAACGATTCGTTTCCCGTCATTTTCGCGCGGCCAGCCGGGGGTTTCTGGATTTCCAGAGACCCCCTCTACGCCGGGCGCAAATCCCGCGGCGAGGGGCGATGGCCAACGCTGAGTTCCGGCAGGCCAGTGCGGGCATCCCCGCCCATAGGATCACCAATTGCCCGTTGGAAAGAAGCGCGCTAGCCACTCACGGAACGGCACGTCCCAGTCGACCCACTGCGGCGCCTGACGATAGGCGAAATCCCGGAGCCCGAGCCGTTCATACAATACGTAAAGACGGATTCGCTCGTCGAACGACGCCTCGTTCCGCCCGCTCCGCGTGAGCCAGGCGTCAGTGAACGCCTCCGCATCCGAACGATCGCGTTCGGCGTACTTGGCGTACTGGAACGCCACGTCGGCCAGGCAGTCGCCAATCGTGGCCGTCAGCAAGTCGTAGACGCCGGTGACGCGATAGCCTCCCCCGACACGGGCGAACAGCATGTTCCAGTAGCCGAAATCGCCATGCACGATGACGTTGTCCGCCGGCTCATCCAGGTCGCGGCTCAATTCCCGTGCCAGATCCACGACCCATTGCGCATCCTCCGGGGAAAGCGATGGCGATAGGGCCAACCGGGTGACGATCTCGTTCACGACCCAGGCGGCGTACGACCCGGGATACGGTTCGATCCCGCCGGCGGCGAGGGAGAAATCGCCGGCCCGCGCGAACGTGGCCGATTGGAGCTCCACCAGGGCGTTTGCCTGGGCCTGGGCGATCGCGCGCCAGTCCTCGGGCGAACGCTCGGCCGCCGGCCCGAGCGCGTTGAGTTCGAGTCCCTCCAGCCGGGGCACGATGGCGAACGGCCAGTCGAAGACGTCTGCCCCCGCGTGATAGTGGTACGGCCAAGGGCAGCGAAGCAGGGTACGGGTGGCGATCAGCTCGGCGAAAAATCGTTCCTTCGGGAACTGCCAGGGAGCGGTTGGCGCGCCCTTGAGCACGAATTCGCCACGGTTCGTGCGCAGGAACACATTCTGGTTGTAGTTGAAGCCCCCGGTCGATGTCGGCGTTACCGCCTCCAACGTTCCGAGATCGAACACATCAAGAGCCCGTTGCAGCTGCGACCAGACGAGACGACCCAGCGGCTCCGGAAGCACGACATCTCGATCCACCACGTGGCAGGCTCCTTTCAGCGGTGACGTTCGACGACACGATGGATGCACCCGAGCGTCGGCGAACTCACAAGGCACCCTTGGTTGGACGTCCAACGTATCCTGGATGGTTGCCGTCAACTCACTCATTCGGCGCAGCCGGTATCGCGAGTCCGCCAGGCATGAATACCGGCTGCACCGTATCCAGCGGGGCCGGGATTCCTCGCAAGCTCGGAATGACGGTTGGGGAGGGCGCCACGATATGCTGAGCACTGTACTGAGCGCAGCAGCTTTACGGCGACCATCATTGCGAGGCGTTCCTGATCGATCAGCCGGTACTTGTCATCCACGTGCGATCGGTGGAGGTTACCAGACCGTTGGCGGTCCGGTACACTGCGGGCGGAGATTCAAGAGCGACACCATGCAAAGGATGCACCCGTGACCGACCTCGTTCCCAGCCCTCTCGATCGCTCGTCCACCTCCCGTCGCCAGGCCCTGGGGTCGGTCGGCGCCGGGGCGGCGGTGGCCCTGC
>JBGTNF010000120.1:0-3571 GCA_041743205.1 Thermomicrobiales bacterium
CGGCCAGCTGCGGGGTCGCCGCGGAATCGACCAGCAACTCGGCGGTGATCCGGCGTACCCGGCTCAGGAACTCTGTCACCGCCGAGGGTCCGGCAGGCGCGGCCAGATCCGGCCGGACGGCGGGCAGCAATCCGGTCAGCCGTTGGACCAGCGACGTCGGAGTCACGGCCAGTCCACCGTCCGTGGTGGCCCGGTACTGCACGAGCTGGCGAAGCGCTCCGAGTTCGGCTTCGCAATCGTCACAGGTGGAAACATGCCGCATCAAATCGCCATCCTGCCCGCCCTGGGCCACGTTCCAAAGTCGTACTGCAAGCTGCGGGTCGACGTGCATGCCGGTCATGATCCTCTCGCGTACAACCAAGTAGAGGGCGGCGGGCTGGTTCTGATACATCGTTCCGGCGAACGCGATCGGGCTTCGGGTTCAGGATTGGGCGTCGACCACGCCGAACTCGGCGAGGTGGCCCTTGAGCTGCTTCAGGCAGCGGCCGCGGATCGGGCCGATGCTGCCGACCGCGATGCCGAGCTCGACGGCGATCGCCTCATAGCCGGGTTCGGCGTCGTTCAGGAAGAGCAGGTCGAGCAGGCGGCGGCACCGCTCGCCGAGCCGCTCCAGCGCCTGGTGCGTCAGTGACGCGTGCTCCCAGGCGACGACGCGCGATTCGGCGGTCGGTTCGGGATCGACCGGATCGACGCCCTCGGCGGACACGTGATCCCGCTGCAGCTTGCGCGCCCGCCAGCTTTCGCGATGGGTGGTGGTAATGAGCCAGGCGGAGAAGCGGTCCGGCTGCTGGAGCGATTCGAGCCGCCGGAGGACGATGGTGAAGACGTTCTGGACCACATCGCCGGCGTCGTGCTCATTCAATCCGGATCGCAGCGCGATCGAGTAGACGAGCCGGGTGTAGCGGGTGACCAGGTCGGTCCAGGCCTGCTGGTCCCCGTCGAGGCAGGCACGGAGCAGCGCCGCGTCGTCGAGCCGTTCGGAATTGCCGGCCTCGCGGCGTTGTCGCATCGATCGTCCTTGACATGGAATCCACGGGCCGGGGCCGGGGCTGGGCGCGCCGGTGGCGCCACGTTCGCATCAATACTACCCGGCCCGCCCCATCCGGGAGGCCTGGGCATCGCCAGGGAGTCGACACGGTGGCCCGCTGCGACGCCTGTAGGGCTGCCGTCCCGAGGAACGAGGGCAGCGAAGCGAGTCATCTCGGCCCCGGCCACGCGTGAGTTTGGCCACAGTGGCCGTGTCGCGATGTTTGCGGTGGTCAAGAGGTCCCTCTACGACGTTCAGTAGTGCGTCCACCGTACCGTGGCCGGTTGCCAACACCTCACCAACACGTCACCGCCTGGTCGTGCCAGGACATCCATCGATCCAACAGTTCGACGCCCAAGCCGCAATCCGGGACAATGAAGGCATCGGACAGCCGGCACAATCCAGGGGCAGCGCATGAGGCAGGCGGTCGAAACCTATTTCCGCGAGATGAACATGGTTCACGGCACCGGATCGGGAACCGGCGAAACGTCGTTCTACCCGCCGCTCGTCAACCTGCTCAATGCCCTTGGCGCCAGTCTCCGCCCCCGTGTCGACGCCATCTCCCAGCTCCGGAATACCGGGTCGGGATTGCCCGACATCGGCCTCTTCACGCACGAACAGCGCTCGGCCCTGGAAGAGGGCGATGCCATCATCTCGGTGCCGCCCAGCCGGGGCGTGCTGGAGGTGAAACCGCTCCGCGACGATGTCGTGGCCATCGTCAGGACGGAGCAGGTCACGCGGTACGTCGAGCGCTACGGGCAGGTGCTCGTTACCAACTACCGCGATTTCCTGATGGTCGACCGCGATTCCAGCGACGAGATCCGGCTCAGCGAGCGCCTGGCAATCGCCCCGGACGAACGCGCCTTCTGGCGGGAGGCCCGCGACCCCCACGGCTACGCCAACGAGGTTGGCGATCAACTGGCCGAGTTCCTGCACCGGCTCCTCGTGCGGCAGGTCTCCCTGACCAAGCCCGAAGACGTAGCGCTGCTGCTGGCCTCGTACGCGCGCGACATGCGGGTGCGGCTGGAACGGCAGAAGCTGGACGACCTCGCCGCGCTGCGGGAGGCGCTCGAATCCTCGCTCGGCATTTCCTTCCGAGGCGAGGACGGCGATCACTTCTTCCGCTCGACCGTGGTCCAGACGTTGTTCTACGGCATGTTCTCGGCCTGGGTCCTGCAAAAGCGGGACATTGGCCGCCGCGCCGCCGATCAACCGTTCGATTGGCGAACCGCCGGGTACAACCTCCGCGTGCCGGCGATCCAGACCCTGTTCCACGAGTTCACCGGACCCGGCGCCGTGCGTCAACTGGGCCTGACCGATGTACTGGACTGGACCGGCGAGATGCTGAACCGGATCGATGCCGGCCCGTTCTTCGCCCGGTTCGCCGAAGACCACGCCGTCCAGTATTTCTACGAGCCGTTTCTCGAAGCGTTCGATCCCGAGCTTCGCAAGCAGCTTGGCGTGTGGTACACGCCGCACGAAATCGTCACCTATATGGTGGAGCGGGTCGACACCGTGCTGCGAGAGGAATTGGGGGTAGCGCGCGGCCTCGCCGACGACAACGTCTACGTGCTCGACCCCTGCACCGGCACCGGTTCGTACCTGGTGGGAGTGCTGAAGCGGATTCACCAGACGCTGCGGGACGAAGGGGCCGACGCGCTGACGGCGAACGACCTGAAGGAAGCGGTCAAGCACCGGCTGTTTGGGTTCGAGTTGCTGCCCGCGCCGTTCGTGGTTGCTCACCTGCAACTCGGGCTGGCGTTGCAGGAGCTGGGCGCTCCCCTGCAATCGGGCACCAACGAGCGGCCGGCGATCTACCTCACCAACGCCCTGACTGGCTGGGATCTCTCCCAGGCGAACACCACCGCCCAGCTCCGCGCCCACAACCTGCTCGGCGATCTCGAACGCGAACGCAACGCGGCGGGCGAGATCAAGCGCGACCGGCCGATCCTGGTCGTGATCGGCAACCCGCCCTACAACGGGTACGCCAAGATCGGGATCGACGAGGAGCGCGACCTGAGCGACGCCTACCGCTCGGCGAAGCGGACGCGGCAACCACAGGGCCAGGGCCTGAACGACCTCTACGTCCGCTTCTTCCGGATGGCCGAGCGCCGGATCGTGGAGCAAACCGGCCGGGGCGTGGTCTGCTACATCTCGAACTACTCGTGGCTCGACGGGCTGTCGTTCCCGGCGATGCGCGAGCGCTACCTGGATGTGTTCGACCGGATCTGGATCGACAACCTCAACGGTGACCGGTACAAGACCGGGAAGGTGACGCCGGAGGGACGGCCCGACCCGAGCATGTTCTCGACGGGTCAGAACCGCGAAGGCATCCAGGTGGGCACCGCAATCAGCCTGCTGGTGCGCAGGGAAGCCCACGACGGGACGGCGACCGTCAACTACCGCAGTCTCTGGGGAACGACCAAGCCACAGCAACTGCTCGATTCAGTGGCTGGCGTTGAAACGACACCCTACGAAACGGTCGAACCGGCGCCCGCGCTCGGCTTTCCCTTCGCCCCGATGCAACAATCGGCCGACTACCTG